>CALXEX010000033.1 GCA_944387445.1 uncultured Clostridia bacterium
AGATATAAAGACGAACAATGTCGTAGATGCCGTAGAGAAGGACAAAAATTGTTCTTAAAAGGTGATAGATGTTATTCAGATAAATGTAGTATATCAAGAAGAAATTATGCACCAGGACAACATGGACAAAAAAGAGCAAAACTTTCTGAATATGGAACTCAATTAAGAGAAAAACAAAAAACGAAAGCATATTATGGAGTTGGAGAAAAACAATTTAGAAAATATTTTGAAATGGCTTCAAATAAAAAAGGTGTAACAGGTGAAAACTTATTACAAATCTTAGAAAGCAGATTAGATAATGTTGTATATAGATTAGGATTTGGAACATCAAGAGCACAAGCAAGACAATTTGTTAATCATGCACAATTTGAAGTAAATGGTCAAAAAGTAGATATTCCATCTTACTTAGTAAAACCAGGAGATGTAATTACAGTAAGAGAAATTAAAAAAGATAATTCAACAATCAAAGCAAATATTGAAGAATCTGCTAAGAGACCAGTTCCTGCTTGGTTAGAAAAAGATAATGAAAAAATGAGTGGTAAAGTATTAAGATTAGCGTCTAGAGAAGATATTGATATTCCAATCGAAGAACATTTAATAGTAGAGCTTTACTCAAAATAATAGTAAAAATTAATTATAAAGGTTTAATAAAAACTATGATGATTTTACTAAAGAAACCTATGAAGTTTGTAAAAAGTTTGAGATACAATCTCGAATATTAGGAGGTAAAAATGATAGAATTTGAAAAGCCAAATATTGAATGTCTAGAGGTAGATGATACAAATAATTATGCAAAATTTGTATGTGAACCATTAGAGAGAGGATATGGGGTAACAATCGGAAATTCTTTAAGGAGAATATTACTTTCATCACTACCAGGATGTGCAATAACAAGTGCTAAAATTGATGGCGTTTTACATGAATTCTCAACTGTACCAAATGTTGTAGAAGATGTACCAGAAATTATAGTAAACTTAAAAAGTGTTAGGTTAAAATTTTCAGAAAATGAAGAAAAAATATTGAGAATAGACCATAAAGGTGAAGGTGAAGTATTAGCAGGTGACATTATTACAGATGGAACAGTAGAAATATTAAATCCAGATTTACATATTGCAACTGTTTCAGAAGGTGGACATTTAAAAATAGAAATGACTGCTGATAGAGGAAGAGGATATAATTCATCTGAAAAGAATAAAAAACCAAATCAAGATATATCTGTACTTCCAATAGATTCTATCTATACACCAGTAAAAAAAGTAAACTATCAAGTTGAAAATACAAGAGTAGGACAAATGGTAGATTATGATAAATTAGTGATAGAAGTATGGACAGATGGTAGTTTAAAAGCTCATGAGGCATTAAGTTTAGCAGCAAAAGTAATGACAGGACATTTAGAATTGTTTATCGATTTATCAGAAGCAGCTAAAAATACACAAGTTATGATTGAAAAAGAAGAATCAAAGAAAGAAAAAGTATTAGAAATGTCAATAGAAGAGCTAGAATTATCAGTAAGATCATTCAACTGCTTGAAAAGAGCAGGTATTGCTACAGTAGAAGATTTAACAAATAAATCTGAGACAGACATGATGAAGGTAAGAAATTTAGGTAAAAAATCTTTTGACGAAGTAACAGCAAAACTACATTCATTAGGATTAGATTTTGCGAAAGAAGATGAATAAAAAATAGAAAAAAGGAGATGACCAAGAGGTAAGGTGTGTCCCCTGACAATAAAAGGAAGGTGAAAAAATTGGCTACAAATAGAAAATTAGGTAGAACAACAGATATCAGAATGGCAATGCTAAAAACTTTAACAACAGATTTAATTATGCATGGAAAAGTTGAAACAACATTAGCAAGAGCAAAAGAAGTAAAAGCAATCGCTGATAGTCTTATTGCACTAGCAATCAAAGAAAAAGATAACTTTGAAGAAGTTGATGTTAAAGTTGTAAAAGCAAAATTAGATTCAAAAGGTAATAAAGTAACAGAATTAGTAAAAAGCAAAAATGGTAAAGAATACCTAAAAGTTGTTAAAGAAGAAACAACTGAAAAAAGACAAAAAGATATGCCATCAAGATTAAATGCTAGAAGAAAAATAATGAAAAAAATAAATAAAGTAACAGATAGCGAAGGTAAAAATGTAGATTTACCAGCAAAATTATTTAATGAAATTGCTCCAAAATACGCAGGTAAAAATGTAGGAGGATATACTAGAATTTTAAGAGTAGGTCCTAGAAGAGGAGACGGAGCAGAAGTTGCTATATTACAATTAGTATAATAATGAAAAAAGAATAATCAAATTAAGGTGAACCCAAAATATTAGACAAAAAGTTTAATATTTTGGGTTCATTTTTATATCGGAATTTATTGCAAATAAAAATCCATTATGTTATACTAAATTTAAAGTTTATATAAGGGGGGAAATCATGCTTGACTTAATTTTAATAATTATGCTAATAGTAAGTTTATTTAAACCAGATGTATTACTTTCCAAAAAAACAAAAGAAGTTGCTAATGAAGAACAAAGAAAGATACTTATCAAAAACTATAGGAAAATATATGCTATCATGATTGCCACATTTGAATCTTTGGCATTAATGAGATATACTGAATATGTAGGAATGATACTTGCTATTATTTTTATAATATTATTTTTTGTTATATCACTACCAGCTGTTAAAGAAAATAAAAAAATACAAAAAGAGTTAAATATATAAAAAGTAAATAGCTAAAACTTAAGAGAAAGGAAGAAAGAAAAATGAAAGAAAAAGTTAAACTAATTGCAATGTTATTTTTAATAGTAGGAGTAATTGTAAGCTCTTTTACAAGTGTAAATGCGCATTCTGTTGAATTGGATCCAGATTCATTGATTACTTTTCCAAATATTATAGTAAATGGGGAAGGAAAAATAAGTATATATAGTTCAGAAACTGGATATACATTATATTATCAAGCGGTTGAATTGAGTAATACGGCTTATGATCAAATAGAAGAACTAAACGAAAATGGCCAAAAAGAGGTAGAAGCAATTAAGACTGAAGTAGAAGCATTAGAAGCAGAATATGATAATTTAAAAACAATATATAAGGAGGCTTATGAAGCATATCAAGAAAAAATAGATAATAATATTACTGGTGCAGAATTAGAAGAAGCAAAAACAGCATATGAAACAGCAGAAACAAATTATCAAAATAAACTAGATGAATATAATAACAAGGTAAGAGAATATAATGAAAAAGTAGAGAATGTAAATGCCCAAATAAATGAATTAATACCTACATATATTGAAGAAAATTGGATAGAAACAGAGGATGGAAGTTTTAAGGTAGATACATCTGAATTTTCAGGAGATAAAGCAATTGCAGTGTGGGCTAAACTAGTTCGCTCAGATGGAACAACTGATTATGATGTAACATTATATACTATGTCTGGAACAAAAGTAGAAAATATAGAAGTAGAAGGAATCAGTCTTGACAAAACAACATTAACTTTGCAAGAAGGAAGTACTTATACATTAACTGCAACAATAACACCAACGGATGCTACAAATAAATTAGTTATATGGTCAAGTGATAATGAAAGTGTTGCAACAGTTGCTAATGGAAAAGTAACAGCTAAATCTGCTGGAACAGCAAAGATTACAGCAACAACAAGTGATGGAAATCATACAGCTACTTGTGAAGTAACTGTTGTGAAAAAAGCAAATAACAATAATGCTGGAAATGATAATACAGTTGCGAATATAAAATTGCCATATGCTGGTCAGAATATGTTCATAGCAATTGGTATATTGGGTATGATTATAATTTCAATTGTATCTTATAAAATTTATGATCGTTATAAAGATGTAAAATAGATGTTAGATAGAATGATATAAGATTAAAATCAATAAAAATAGTCCTATTTTCATAAAGAAAGTAGGGCTGTTTTTTGATTTAATCATATGATTGTTTTATCATAGAGAAAAAACATAAATGAAAAATTTAGAAAATCAAGAATGAGAAGTATCACTAAAGAAAAAGAGAAACATATAATAAAATCATAGGAGGCAATCATATGGAATTTATATTAAATACAATTTTTTGGACATTAGCCTTGTATGGTTTATATGAAATCATAAAAAATATCATATATATTAATACATATACGAGATTTAAAAGTAAAGGAATCTATTTGATTATTGGCGTAAAAAATCAAGAAGAAACAATAGAAGGATTTTTAAGATCCATTCTATTTAAAATTTTATATGGAAGAGAAGAGTATTTTAGAAATATAATTGTGGCAGATTTAGAATCAACAGACAATACAAAGGAAATTTCAAAGAAATTATCAAAAGAATATGAATGTTTAAAAGTATTAAGTTGGAAAGAAACAAGAGAATTAATGGATAATATTGATGAAAGTTAATGTCGCATAGAGTTCGTTTGTCTATGCGACATTTTTAAAATTTGTGTTGAAAATAAAAAGGCGTATGATAAAATTTGAGTGTGACATTATGATATAAATAAATTAGAAAATGTAGTAAAAGGGGAAAAAATATGAATTTAAAAACACATATATAATACCATCTTGGCCTTGGCTTATAATAGGTACTTTAATTCTTCAATGTGGTATGCTTTTGAAGGCAGGAACTGAAATCATAAGTACAAGTGATACTTATAAAAATGAATTTAAACCTAAAATAGGTAACAAAAAAATTAAAAATACAGAATGGTATCTTGGAAAGAAAAACGAACAAAATGAATATATAAGTGAAAAAAAGCAAAAAAGAATGGAAAAATTAGAAAAAGAGCTTGAAGAATGGAAACAATTATTAGATGCTGGAGAAATAGATGAAGAAACATATCATCAAGAAACCAATAGACTTATTGAAAAAGAAAGAAAAAGAAGTGAACGAGGTGCATAAAAACGAAATGTCGCACAGACAAACGAACTTAATGCGACAGAATTTTGTCTAAAAATAAATTCTACTTTTGTCTTCATACTGGAATTTATTATTTTAATTAAGGAATGCGACATTTTATTGAAAAACACTTGATTTTTCTGGGAAAACTTGGTATAATAGTTACCGTATTAAACACATAAAGTGAGTTTTAAAGGGTGTGCCAATTTTATTGGTCCTAAGAAACAAAGAACTTTATGGAAGAAATAACAAAAAGGGAGGAATTAAAAATGGCAGTAGTTGCAATGAAACAATTACTTGAAGCAGGTGTTCACTTTGGACATCAAACAAGAAGATGGGATCCTAAAATGGCAGAATATATATTCCAAGCTAGAAATGGAATTCACATCATCGATTTACAAAAAACTTCTAAAAAACTTGATGAAGCATATGCTTTCTTAAAAGAACAAGTTGAAGAAGGAAAAACAGTTCTATTTGTAGGAACAAAAAAACAAGCACAAGAATGTGTAAAAGAAGCAGCATTAAAATGCGGAATGTACTATGTTGATCAAAGATGGTTAGGAGGAATGCTAACAAACTTTGATACAATTCAAAAAAGAATTCAAAGATTAAAAGATTTAGAATCTATGGAACAAGATGGTACATTTGAAGTATTACCTAAAAAAGAAGTTATTCTATTAAAGAAAGAAATGGAAAAACTAGAAAGAAACTTAGGTGGAATTAAAGAAATGGACAAACTACCAGGTGTTATTTTCTTAGTAGATCCTAAAAAAGAAAGAATAGCTATCTTAGAAGCTAAAAAATTAAACATACCAGTTATTGGATTAGTTGATACAAACTGTAATCCAGAAGAATTGGATTATCCAATTCCAGGTAATGATGATGCTATCAGAGCAGTAAAATTAATTGCTGATGTTATGGCAAATGCAGTTATTGAAGGTAAACAAGGTGAAAGCTTTGAAGCTGGAGAAGAAGAACAACAAGAAGTAGCAACTGAAGAACCTACAACAATAGAAGAAGTTGTAGCAAACGAAGAAGAAAACAAAGAAGTAGAAGAATAATATATTGATAAAAAAGAAGAGTAGGGCTTTTCTGCTCTATTCTTTTTATTAAATAGGAACAAAGATGTTCTTATTCAATAAAAATAATATTTATGGAAAAATTGCAAAGTGATTTTTCTATATAAAAAAGGAGGAATTTATAATGGTAACAGCTAGCTTAGTAAAAGAGTTAAGAGAAAAAACAGGTGCAGGAATGATGGATTGCAAAAAAGTTTTAACAGAAACTGATGGAGATATGGAAAAAGCAATTGAATTATTAAGAGAAAGAGGAATTGCAAAAGCAGCTAAAAAATCAGGAAGAGTTGCAGCTGAAGGTTTAGTTGAAGCATATATCTCAGAAGATGGAAAAGTAGGAGCCATCGTAGAAGTAAATTCAGAAACAGACTTTGTTGGTAAAAATGAAGAATTTAAAACATTTGTTAAAAATGTAGCAAAACAAGTTGTTGAAAAAAATCCAAAAGATGTAGAAGATTTATTAAATCAAGAAGCTATATTTGAAGCTGGAAAAACAGTTAATGAAGCTTTAGTAGGAAAAATTGCTACAATTGGTGAAAATTTAACAATTAGAAGATTTGCAAGATTTGAATCAAAAGGATTATTAGAATCATATATCCATGGTGATGGAAAAATTGCTGTTTTAATCAATATGGCAAAAGGTGATAAAGAAGTAGCAAAAGACTTATGTATGCAAATTGCAGCAGCAAGACCAGAATACTTAAATGAACAAGCAGTTCCGGCTGAAAGAGTTGAAAAAGAAAAAGAAATCTTAAAAGTACAAACCATGAATGAAGGAAAACCAGAACAAATTGCAGAAAAAATTGTACAAGGAAGAATTAGAAAATTCTTTGAAGAAATTTGTTTAGTTGACCAAGTATTTGTTAAAGATTCAAATATGAAAGTATCTGAATTATTAAAACAAAAAGATGCAGAAGTTGTAGAATTTGCAAGATTTGAAAAAGGTGAAGGAATCGAGAAAAAAGAAGAAAACTTTGCTGAAGAAGTTATGAATCAATTAAAATAAGAAATAAAAAGGAACTTTAGAGATTTCCCTAAAGTTCCTTTTAGTAATTAGTAGAGTAAATTTCTTCATCTTCATTAAAATAAAAAGTATCATAATCCTTTCTTTCAATTCCATTTTTGACTTCACTGGATTCATAAAAATTTATTGCTCTTTTATATTCTTTTTCAGTAACAATATATTCGTAAACATCAAAATGCATATGAATAGATTTTAAAGCAGATTTTATAAATGTTTTATTTTCTTCTGATTGATTCGTTAAAATAAATTCTATACAATCTAAATTTCTCTCTTCTGATATAAAGCTTAATATAAAATTATCTGATTTTTCTCCATCTAATCTAGAATAGGTAATAGATTCATAAGGTGATGTTAAAAACACATAAAATTCATTATTAAAACCAGTTTGAAGAGCATAATCATATATACTTTTTTCTATTTCATATTTACTTCTTTTGGATTCATAATGGTCAAAAGAACTATTTTTTTTGTATTCAACAATCGCAATGACTCCATCGTCATCTGCAAATCTATATATAATAGAATAATCATTATTTATATCTTGACCAACTCCATTACCTGAATCAGGTTCCATAATAATGTCATCCTTTGATACAAATGTAAAATTTCTATTATATTTTTTTTCTAATTTTTCTTCAATTTCCGATTCTTGATTAGCTATAGAAAAAGCAATTATATGTTTATATAAAGGCGGTCCCCATATTCGGCTTGTAAATACAAGTAAAACAACAATAATAATTAAAGCATTGACAATATTTGATAATCTCATTAACTCAGAAGTATCATGATTAGAAATATTTTTTATTTTGCTTTTTTTATTTGAGTAAAATATAATAATTAATATCATCGGTACTAAAATAACATAACCATATTGAAAGGCTTTAATTATTGTATCAAAAAAACCAACTAATAACCACATACAAAATCCCCCTTTGTTTATCATATTATATTTTTTTACAAAGTGAATGTCAATAGGTTTGGAGGAGTTAGAAAGTTTTCAGACGTAGTTTTTTCAGTTGAATAAAAATTTATAAAATAGCTAATTAATTTTAAGAGCAGTTCATAAAAATCATCTATTCAGTAAGAAAAAATTAATAAATTTAGTAAAAATACTGTATTTTTTTTAAATATATGATAGAATATCTCTGATAAGAAATTAGTAAGGAGAGTGGAAAAATTGTCAGGGGCAAAATATAAAAGAGTACTATTAAAATTAAGTGGAGAAGCATTAGCCGGAGAACAAAAGACAGGAATCGATGCAAACACAGTAGGAAAAATATGTGATAAAATAAAAGAAGTTGTAGAGATGGGCGTACAAGTAGCCATTGTTGTAGGAGGAGGAAATTTCTGGAGAGGTAGAAATGGACATCAAATGGAACAAACAACAGCAGACTATATGGGAATGTTAGCAACAGCTATGAATGGACTAGCTTTGCAAGATGCATTAGAAGCAAGAGGACTTCATTCAAGAGTACAAACTGCTATTGAAATGAGAGAAATTGCAGAACCATTTATACAAAGAAAAGCAGAAAAACATTTAGAAAAGGGAAGAATTGTTATATTTGCTTGTGGTACAGGACATCCATATTTCACAACAGATACTGCAGCAGTATTAAGAGCAACAGAAATTAAAGCAGATATTATCCTATTAGGAAAAGCAATTGACGCAGTATACTCTGCAGACCCAAAAGTACAACCAGATGCAATTAGATTTGAAGAAATATCTTATCTAGATGTGTTAAATAAAGATTTAAAAGTAATGGATTCAACAGCAACAGCAATGTGTAGAGATAACAATATACCTTTATTAGTTTTTGGAATAGCAGATCCAGAAAATATTGTAAAAGCAGTAAAAGGTGAGAAGATAGGAACCATAGTTTCATAAAATAAAAGATAGATTTTGAAAATTTAAGGGGAAAAATGAAAGAAGACAAAAATATATATGAAAAAAGTTATTTCATAGATATGGAAAGTGGAAAAAAGGATTATAAAAAACAACAAAAGAAAGAACAAAAGAAAAAGAGTTATAGAACAGGTATAATAATAAATATATCGATCATTGTCATAATTGTGGTATTGGTTTTGATATTTTTAATATTTTTCTATAAACCAAATATAATGGATTATTTAGAAGAAATTAAAAATACGTTCATCTATGGAATGATGAGTATATTAGCAATTATTACTATTTTGATTATACTATTCAATCTATTTCTAAAAGATAAAAAGATGTTAAGTCATCTATTAAAAATATTATTATTTTTTAATATTATTTGTTTAATCGTATTTTTCTATATAGATGCAACGCTAGATAAAACATATAATAATGAAGAAAATTTTGGGAATATTTATGATACCAAAATAGAAAATAAAACAGATAAAGAATATGTAGACTTTTGGAAAACATTTATAGAACAAGAAGTACAAACAAATACAGAAAAAGAAGTATTTATAGAAGAAAATATAAAGCAATATCGATATTTTAAAATAAGAGTATATCTAATATTGATTCTCTATGTTATTACTATGATGGCAAATACTTATGTGATTTCAAAAATAGATAAAGGTATTAAGGCAAGAGAAATATTAGAAAAGAATGATAAAATTTTATTTAAAGATGATAAAAATGTGCATTAGTAAAATCGAAAAAATAATGCATAAAGTGAAAAGGAGAGATAATTATGGATTATGAGAATTTAAAAGAAAGAATGGGAAAAACAATTAACAACTTTGCAGAAAAATTAGCAGAAGTTAGAGCAGGAAGAGCAAACCCTGCTATCTTAAATAAAGTAAAAATCGATTATTATGGGACACCAACACCAATTAACCAAGTAGCAGGAATATCAGTTCCAGAGGCAAGATTAATTGTTATTCAACCATGGGATTTGAGTGTATTAAAAGAAATTGAAAAAGCAATCTTAGCTTCAGACATTGGAATCAATCCAAATAATGATGGAAAAGTCATAAGACTAGCTTTTCCTGAATTAAATGAAGAGAGAAGAAAAGAATTGGTAAAAGATATCAAGAAAATGGCAGAAGAAGCTAAAGTGGCTGTAAGAGCAATCAGAAGAGACGGAATAGAAGAAGCAAAAGCAGAGCAAAAAGAAGGAAATATGACAGAAGATGAATTAAAAAATGCAGAAAATGAAATCCAAAAATTAACAGATAAACATGTAGAAGAAATTGATGAAATATTAGCAAAAAAAGAAAAAGAAATTATGAGTGTTTAAAATAGTGAGCATATATAAATTAATTTTCAAAATAGGTATATGAATAGAAAAATAAAAATGAATCTAGCAAATAGATTTGTTAAACTAGGAAAGAAAGGTTATAATCAGACATGGACTTCAAAGAAGAATTTAAAAAATATCAAGAATGCATCAATGATAAATTAAAGCAATATATAAAAACGCAAAGTTGTCCAGAAGAAATGTTAAATCATTCAATGGAATATAGTCTAATGGCTGGTGGAAAAAGATTAAGACCAATTTTAGTTATAGCAACATACCAGATGTTTAAAGAAGATATTGAGGAATGCATACCATTTGCAGTAGCCATTGAAATGGTACATAATTTTTCATTAATTCATGATGATTTACCTGGAATCGATAATGATGATTTTAGACATGGAAAACCAACAAATCATAAACAATTTAATGAAGCAACTGCAATATTAGCAGGAGATGGATTATTGAATAATGCATACATCGTTATTAGCAAAGCATTAAAAGATTCAAAAAAGGAAGATTTGCCAAAAAAAATAAAGATTTTTCAAGAATTTTCAAATGCTGTTGATAGGATGATTATAGGAGAATTTGTAGATACAGAATTTGAAGGAAAAGCTATTTCTGAAGAATACTTAGAATATATTCATGAAAATAAAACAGGAGCATTATTAACCTTATGTGTTAGAATGGGGGCAATATTGGCAGATGCTCCACAAAAAGATGTAGATATATTAACATCATATGCAGAAAAAATAGGGTTAACTTTTCAAATAAAAGATGACATTCTATCAGAAGAGGGAGATGAAAAGGTTTTAGGTAAACCAGTTGGAAATGATAAGAGGTTAAAAAAATGTACATATGTTTCTAAATATGGATTATCTGGAGCAAAAGAAAAATTAGAAGAATTAACAAAAGAAGCAATAGAACAATTGCAGACATATCATGATAAGGCAGAATTTTTAGTAGAATTAGCAAAATACATAAAAAATCGTAATAAATAAGAAGGAGAATAAGCATGTTTGATAAACAATATATGCCTAGACATATTGCAATTATTATGGATGGAAATAGAAGATGGGCAAAAGCACAAGGCAAACCTGCTAGTTTTGGTCATAAAGCAGGAGCAAAAACATTAGAAAAAATTGTTAGATATGCCAATAAAATAGGATTAGAATATATAACAGTATATGCATTTTCAACAGAAAATTGGAAAAGAGCAGAAGAAGAAGTCAAAGCATTGATGATGTTATTGCAAAGTTATTTAGATGATTATTCAAAAAGAGCTGATACAGAAAACATTCGTGTGAAAATATTAGGAGATATATCCGCATTAGCTCCAGGAATGCAAAAAAGCATACAGAATTGTATGGAAAGAACAAAAGATAATACAGGTGTTACATTTAATATTGCTTTAAACTATGGAGGAAGAGATGAACTGGTAAAAGCAATAAAACAAATAGCACGGAGAAGTAAAAGATGGAAAAATAGAGATAGAAGATATATCAGAAGAAATGGTTTCAAATAACTTATATACAAAAGGTGAGCCAGATCCTGATTTATTAATTAGAACAAGTGGAGAATTACGATTAAGCAATTTCTTACCATGGCAATTGGTATATACAGAATTTTTATTTATTGATAAAAATTGGCCAGATTTTACGGAAGAGGATTTAGATAATGCTATTATAGAATATGAAAAAAGAACCAGAAAATTTGGAGCAAATTAAGAAAATATATGAAAATGGACGAATATATACCAGAAATCTTATATAATAAAAATAAAATATGTTTTTATATATAATAATATAGAGAAAAGAAGAGGAGTTATTATGGATGTAAAAAGAATCACATCAGGCTTATTAGGATTTCCATTAGTCTTAATTGTACTACTTATTGGAAATGTTTATGTAGTAGATGTTGCACTAGCAGTTATTGCTATATTAGCAATGGATGAATATTTTAACGCAATTACAAAAATTGCAAAACCAGTAAGATGGATAGGATACTTAAGTTGTATGAGTATCGCGTTAATACATGTCATACCAGAAACATATATGTTACCGATGGCTATATTAGCAATACCTACACTATTTTTATTGTTGTTTATTCAAGTTATTATAACAGAGATGAAAACCAACTTTAAAGATATTGCTTATACACTTTTTGGTATTTTATATGTAGTAATGTTACTAATGTTTTTTGCTAAAATCAATGGAATGGAAAATGGAAATATTTTAATTTGGTATGCCATATTTGCCGCATGGGGAACAGATATATTTGCATATTTTATAGGAAAATATTTCGGAAAACATAAATTTAGTAAAATTAGTCCAAATAAATCCATAGAAGGATGTATAGCAGGAACAATTGGTGGAATACTGATTATGCTAATATATACATATATAGCAAATACCTTCTGGGGAATGAGCTATTCATATATTGTCATTGGCATTGTGGGCTTGGTGTTAAGTATCATAGGTCAGGTAGGAGACTTTGCGGCTTCTAGCATAAAACGATATGTAGATATAAAAGATTACAGTAATTTAATTCCAGGCCATGGTGGAATGTTAGACAGAATTGATAGTTTAATATTTTTAGCACCTTTTGCGTACATATTATTTATGTTTATATAAATGTCGCATAGAGATCGTTTGTTGATGCGACATCTTAGATAAATTTATATTGGTATGAGGAGGAACAATTTGATACCATTTATTATATCGACTATAAAAATCATTATATTATTAGGATTTTTAATATTCATACATGAGCTTGGTCACTTTTTAGTGGCCAAACTTTGTAAAGTCAAAGTAAATGAATTTTCTATTGGTTTTGGACCAGGCGTTTGGAATAAACAAGGAAAAGAAACAAAATATTCATTAAGAGCAATTCCATTACGGTGGATATGTTAGCATGGAAGGAGAAGATGAACGATCAGAAGATGATAGGTCATTTTCTAAGGCAAGTATTCCCAAAAGAATAGCAATATGTTCAGCAGGAGCGATTGTCAATATTTTGTTTGCTGTGATTGTTTATTTTATTGTTATGGCAACATCAGGACTGTATATTTCTAATGTGGTAGATTCCACGATACCTGGATATTCGGCAGAACAAGCAGGAATCCAAAGTGGAGATAGTATTGTAGAATTAAATGGAGAAAAAGTAAAAAACAAATATGATTTAGATTCAATTATGAAAAATGCCACAGGAGACGAAATTCTTGTAAAAGTAGAACGCAATGGAGAAACCTTACAATTTAATATAAAACCTACAGAGGTAAAATCAAGAGCAACAGGAATGTATCTAGATGAAAATTGTAAAGTTATCATCGTAGAAAAAGGAAGTAGTAGTGAAAAACAAGGTATACAAGCAAATGATGTCATTACCAAGATTAACAATGAAGAAACTAATGGGGATACTAATAAAATTGTAGAAGTATTACAACAAGAAGGTATAGGAACGATTCTTTTAACCATCCAAAGAGGAAATACAGAACTCAATATAGAATTTACACCTGATTATGTTTCTACCTATTACTTAGGGGTAAATATGAAAATGGCACCAGATACTTTCTTAAATAGATGCTATTATGGATTGGTCGAAACCAAAACATTTGTATTTTCAATAGTGGATAACGTAAAACAATTATTTACAGGAAATGTCGGAATAGATCAAATGACGGGACCAATTGGCATAGGAGAAATGGTTTCTCAAACAAATGGATTTAGAGAGTTTATTTATTTAATGGCTTTAATATCTATTTCTTTAGGAGTAACCAATTTATTACCAATTCCAGCTTTAGATGGAGGAAAAATATTAATTTTAATTATAGAAGCAATTAGAGGAAAACCAATGAAACAAGAAAATGAAATAAATATACAATTATTAGGATTTTCTATATTAATTGCATTATCTATTTATGTTTCTTATAACGATATATTAAGATTATTCTAACGATTTTAAATAAAGAAAAATGAAAGGTATTTAATGGAAAACTAAGAATTGAATTTTGAGTTTTCTATTAGATATCTTAATTTTTATTTTTATAGAGGTATGCTTTGTACTCAATTGAATTTTAAATAATAGATAGAGGTTTTTTAAGAAAAAATGTGAAATTGTTGACTAAAAAAAAGGTGAATGATATAATGTAAATGTCAAAAATTATACAAAATTGTAAAAAGATAAGAATAATTAGATAAACGAAAGATTTAAAAAGGAGAGAAACAATGAAAAGAGTAAAAGTAATCAAATTTAGTTCAATTGTATTAATTTTAACCATACTCGCATATAGTTTATTAACATTATTTAATAATAAAACATATGCTGTTTCACAGACAATTAGTTCAGATATTAACGGAATTGATGAATCATTATATCCAGGATTTAAAGAAAAAATAAAAAATTTGCAGGCACAATATCCAAATTGGACATTTAAAGTATTATATACAGACTTGGAATGGAGTGATGTTATAGCAAATGAATATACAGGTCATAATTCAGGACCAAGAAATATGATACAAGCAACCAGCAATTATCAAGGAGCATGGATTTGTCCAATTTGTTCATATTCATATGGTAGTTGGAGATGTGCATCCCAAGAAGCTATTGCGTATATGATGGATCCAAGAAATTCATTAAATGCATCTGATATATTTCAATTTGAACAATTAACATTAAATGGATGCGATATAAATGCTATTAATGCAATGATTAATGGAACATTTTTAGCAGGACATGCAAATGAAATTGCAAATTCAGCAAATGCTACAGGAATTAATCCATATTATATTGTAGCAAGATTAATTCAAGAACAAGGAAGAGATGGTTCTGCTACATCTTCAGGAGTAAGTGGATATTATAATCCATTTAATATAGGAGCAACAGGAAATTCAGATTCAGAAGTTATAGAAAATGCAATCAATTATGCTAAAAATCAAGGCTGGAACACATTAGAAAAAGCGATTACAGGAGGAATTAACTATATAGCAAGTAGTTATATAAAAGTAGGACAAAACACATTATATTTACAAAAATTTGATGTAGAAAACTCATCTAATGGTCTTTACTGGCATCAATATATGCAAAATTTGATGGCTGCTCAAAGTGAAGGAACAACTTTAAGAAATACATATGCAAGTACAAATTCAATTAGTTCATCACATACATTTATTATACCTTTATATAAAAATATGCCAACTGTAGCATGTGCTAGACCAAATGGAGATAGTAGTGCAACTGTAACAGGGGATATTGTAAAAGTAAATTCTACAACAGGATTAAATTTAAGAAATGCACCAAATGGTTCTGTCATAGGAGCTGTGGCTAGTGGAGAAATCGTTACAAGAATTGAAAAAGCAACTTCAAAAGTCGCAGGAACATATTGGGATAAAATCAGAAGATCAAACGGTGAAGAAGGATATGTAGCAAGAGAAACCTATGATTATGAATCACAATATAAATTATATTTGTTACCATTAGGTGATGATGGAAGCAGTAACAATACTGGAAGTTCAAATAATGGAAATACAACAACTGTGAAAAAGGGTGATATAAATAATGATAATATTATAGATTCAGTAGACCTATTGCAAGAAAAAAAATATTTATTAGGAAAAATAACTTTATCTGATATACAGAAAGTGGCTGCTGATGTTAATAGTGACGGAGTCATAGATTCTGTAGATTTATTACAAATAAAAAAATATTTATTAGGGAAAATAGATTCTTTTTAGATAATTTCAAGAAAGGAAAAAAAATATGAAGAAAAAGATTAAAATTTTGGGCATATTTATATTAACTATATTTTTTATTATAATTTATAAGAGTAATGTGAAAGCTGCTTCTGCTACTATTTCTGCTAGTAAAACATCCATTAGTCTAGGTGAAACAGTTACAATAACTACAACAATTAATGGAGCAAGTTGGGATATTTCTATATCTGGAGCAATATCTACAAATTATGCAGATACAACTGATGATGCAGAAAATGCAACTAAATCATTTACAGCATCTTTTAAACCAACTTCAACTGGTACATATACAATTAATTTATCAGGAAATGTAACTGATTCAACAGCAAGTGTGGCTACACCAGTTTCTGATAAAGTAACAATAAATGTTTCGCAAGCAAGTTCAGGTTCTTCTTCATCAGGCAGTTCATCATCTGGTGGAAGTACGTCAAATAACGAAACAACATCAAAAGAATCAAGCAATGCCAATTTAAGTAATCTAGGAATTAGACCAAATGATTTTTCTGGATTTACCCCTGGAACAACCACATATAATGTTACTGTTCCAGAAGATGTAGAAAGTGTAGAAGTATATGCAACAGCACAAGATTCATCTGCAACTGTATCAGGAACTGGAACAAAAACACTTGAATATGGAGCAAATGCGTTAAGTGTTACTGTTACAGCAGAGAACGGAACAACAAAAACGTATACAATAAATGTAACAAGAGAAGAAACAGAACAAGAAGAGGAAGAACAACCAGAAGAAAATACGGAAGTAAAAAATGGATTATCTAACATAACAATTGGGGATTTAGAATTAACTCCTTCATTTGCAACAGATGTATATGAATATACAGTAAAATATATTGGAGAAGATACATCATTAGACATACAAGCGGTTGCAACAGATCCAAGCTATACTGTAGAAATATTAGGAAATGAAGAATTAAAAGAAGGAGAAAATATCATAACAATTTTGGTTTCTGATGAGGAAGGAAATAATGTAGCAACATATCAATTAACTGTTAATAAATCGCTTATAGACGAAGAAGCATTAGCAAGAGAAGAAGAAGAAAAACAACAGCAAGAACAAAGAAAAATGTTTATGATAGTAGGCGGAATTATAGTTCTTATACTTATCATCATTATCGTTATTATTATAAAACGCAGAAGAAGTAGAACATATGCAGAGGAATTTTCAGGAGTCCCATTTGCAGGAATAAATAATCAAGAGAATTATGATGATAATGATGATGGTAATGATAATCAAGTTGATAACTATGACAACAATTATCTAGATGAGCAAAGTACAGCTTTACAAGAAGAAAATGACAATCGTATACAAACACAAGAGAATAATGATACTTTAGAATTTGATGATAATACAGAACAAAGTGAAAAAGAAAGAGCTAAAAGAGAATTCTTAAATGGATACAATATAGATAATGATAGTGAAGGTTATAAAGAAGAAAAAGTAAGAAGAGGAAGAAAAAAAGGAAAAAGGTTTAAATAAAACGTAAATTTTTAATAGAAAATATCTAATTACAATAGTGTATAAGATATTTTCTATTTTTTATACAAAAATTTTTACGAATCATAAATAAATAATAACAATAAAAATAGTTATTCATTAAAATTCATAAAAAATTCATTGAAAAAAATAAATCAGTTATGATATAATGAAAGACATGAATAGAGAAAATATTAAAGAAAACATTTATAATTTCATAATAAACTTCGGAAATATGCTAAAGCGTATTCCTAGAAGAGTCAAAATAATCAGTATCATAATATTGATACTGATTGTCATATGCTGTCTCATTTTTGTAGGGATTAAAGAAAGTCAAAAGCAAAAATATGTAGCATATAATGGAAAAAACTTAAATGAAAGTAAATATCCTGGATATAAAGAATTAATAGATGCATTGCAGGAAGAACATCCTAATTGGACTTTTACACTATTTTATACAAAACTAGATTGGGAAGAAGTAATTGCAAATGAAGGACACAAAGATAATACAGAATATCCAACAAATTTAATTCCGGATTCTTCAGAATATCCAGATGATTGGAAATGTAAAATAGATAAAGATAGAACATTTGATAATGGAACATGGTTATGTGCATCTGATAAAGCAATAAAATATCAAATGGATCCTAGAAATATATTAAATGATGATAACATATTCCAATTTGCAGAATTAGCATATGTAGAAGGTGCACAAACTGAAGAAGGAATTAACGAAATAACAGAAGGGTCTTTTTTAGAAGGCGATAGTATTACAGAAGCTTTAATACAAGCTGGTAAAAATGCAAATCTGGATCCATATTTTATAGCCTCTAGATTAATTCAAGAACAAGGAAGAAATGGAACGGTATTGTCAAGAGGTTGTGAATATAATAATACAATTGTATATAATCCATTTAATATCAATGCAAAGGGAAACTCACAAGAAGAAATTATTCAAAATGCAACACAATATGCATATGAACAAGGATGGGATAGTTTAGAAAAAGCATTGATTGGTGGAGTAGAATTTTTAAAAGAAGGCTATATTAATCTAGGACAAAATACGTTATATTTGCAGAAATTTGATGTTGTCAATCAAGATGATAGTTTATATACTCATCAATATATGCAAAATTTACTAGCACCGCAATCAGAGGCTAGTAATATGAAGGAAATTTATGAAGCTTCTGATACTGTAGATTCAGCATTAAACTTTATTATTCCTTTATATGAAAATATGCCAGAAGAGATATCTGAAAGATAGTTAGATATAAAATATTGTACAAGAGGAATTGACATTGTATGAAATATGCGATAAAATTTGTCCTGTACAATATAATATGCCACTATAGCTCAGTTGGTAGAGCAACGGATTCGTAACCCGTAGGTCAGCAGTTCGATTCTGCTTAGTGGCTCCATAATGCATTTTCGTCGAACTACTTAAAAATATTGATATAAGTAAGTTTGAAGAAAATATAAAGTGAGTATCAATCACATTTATATAAGTCGATTTAATCGGCTTATTTTTTTACTTTTTTTCGTAGAAAGTAGAAAAGAGCCTCAAAATATTGAAAAAAGGAGGTTTTTGTGATATGATACGCATAGTTAAAAGAAAATTAGCAGTAGAAAAAGAATTACTTTCTAAGATTGAATGGGCTTGCACTTTTAGTAATTGTGAACCAAAGATAAAGAATGGTAATTTGAGAATGGTTGAAAAAACTAATATCGCTTATGTAGAACCACATAGTGTAGTGATTAAAGAAAAGTTATATTTATTCTTTAATCAGCACGAGTATTTCTATATAGGTAATTTAGCAAATAAAATACCACTCTCAAGATTAAGAGATTTTATCAGTGGCAACTAATACTAAAGGTTTTCTTTTTATCAGCAAGTAATACAAGTAAATAATAAGATAAATTTTAAGTGTTAGTTAGCTATAAAGCTTTCTAGCACTTTTATGTTTTTAAGGAGGTTTCAAATGTCAGAGTTATGGAGTCAATCATTAGAAGAAAAGAAGATTGCTGGTATTTATATTAGAGTAAGTACCGAAGATCAAGCACGAGAAGGATTTAGTTTAGGAGAACAAGAAGAAAAATTAAGACAATTATGCAAATATAAAGGATTTGAAGTATTTAAAGTTTATAAAGATGCAGGAATATCTGCAAAAGATATGAAAAACAGACCTCAATTCCAGCAAATGATTGAAGATATGAAAAATGGCTTAATTAACTATATAGTTGCTTATAAATTAGATAGAGTTACTCGCAGCGTTCGTGATTTAGAGGTTTTAATTAGTACTCTTGAAAAATATCATTGCTACTTAATTTGTGATAGAGATGATGTAAATACTTCTACTGCAAATGGTCGTTTCTTTGTTAGAATGTTGACTGTACTTTCTCAATTAGAAATTGAAATAGTTAGTGAAAGAACAAAGTTTGGTTTAAATGGTGCAATAAAAGCAGGTCACATTCCTGGCAAATGCCCTCTTGGTTATTATAGAGCTCAAGATAAAACTTTAAAAATAGATAATACAACTAAAGATATTGTTTTAAGAATATTTGAATTGTATTTAGAGGGTAAAAGTTATCAGACTATTGCAAATATTCTAAATAAAGAAAAAGTTCTATACCCTCAAGTAAAGAAATGGATTGACTCTTCTGTTAATAGAATTATAAATAACAAAATATATATGGGAGATTATGAAAGATATAAAAATGATAATGACAAAGAAACTGAAATTTATATGGATGTTGTACCACCTATTATAACAAGAGCTATGTGGGAAGAAGTTCAAAATCAAAAAGAAACAAATCAAAGAGCATATTGTAGAAATAGAGTTTATATATTCTTTCAAAAACTTGTATGTCCTACCTGTGGGCAAATAATGACTTGCAAAGGAACTGGTGGAAAGAAATCTAAATATATGTATTACTATTGTGATACTTGCAAATTGTACTATAACGAAGATGAAATTGAAAACTG
>CALXEX010000034.1 GCA_944387445.1 uncultured Clostridia bacterium
ATAGATAGTGTTGCTTTTGAAGGTGGAAAAGCAGAAAATCATGAATTAGAAATAGGAAGCAATACATTTATACCAGGATTTGAAGACCAAATAATTGGAATGAAAATTGATGAAGAAAAAGATATTCAAGTAAAATTCCCAGATGAATATTTTTCAAAAGATTTAGCTGGAAAAGATGCTACATTTAAAGTAAAAGTAAATGAAATCAAGAAAAAAGAATTACCAACATTAGATGATGAATTTGCTAAAGATGTTAGTGAATTTGATACATTAAAAGAATTAAAAGAAAGTATTAAAAAGAAACAACAAGAACAAAATGATGAAAGAGCAAAATATGAAACACAAGATGCTGTTATCAAAGCAGTATGTGAAAATGTAAAAGTAGATATCCCATCAGGAATGATTGAAACAGAAACAGAAAATATGTTAAAAGATATGGAACAAAGATTATCATATCAAGGATTAAAATTAGACCAATATCTTCAAATGATGGGTAAAACAAAAGAAGAAATGCAAAAAGAATATGAACCTCAAGCAATTGAAGCGATTAAATCACGTTTAGCAATAGAAGCAGTTATTAAAGCTGAAAAAATTGAGGTAGCAGATGTTGATATAGATGAAAAAATAAAAGAAATGGCTAAAAATTATGGAAGAGAAAATGATGAAGAATTCTTAAAAAATGAAAATGTAAGAAATTACATTAAACAAGGATTAGAATCAGAAAAAGCAATTGAATTCTTAGTAGAAAATGCAAAAATAAAATAAAATGATGAAAGGTTGGGGTGTTAAATGTCTTAGTTAAATTTTAACCCCAGCTTTTTTGACAATTAGAGTTTGGTAGCATATAGTAAAAATAATTGTCAGGAAATGAATTCAGAAAATATGGTCATAAATAGTTAAAAAAGAAATAATGAAATTTAGAATTTTATGAAGAACGATTCGTATTGGATGTTTTTAGTAAAATGATAATTTTTTGATAAAATTTAAAGGAGGAATTTTAGATGTTAGAAAAAGCAAGTTTAGTACCTTATGTTATTGAACAAACAAGTAAGGGGGAAAGATCATATGATATTTTCTCAAGATTATTAAAAGACAGAATTATCTTTTTAGGAGAAGATGTAAATCCAACAACAGCAAGTTTGGTAATTGCACAATTACTATTCTTGGAATCAGAAGATCCAGATAAAGATATTAATTTATATATTAATTCACCAGGAGGATCTATTACAGATGGAATGGGAATTATCGATACAATGAACTATATTAAATGCCCAGTATCAACAATTTGTATAGGAATGGCAGCTAGTATGGGAGCAGCACTTTTAGCTGCTGGAGAAAAAGGAAAAAGATTTGCAACACCAAATGCGGAAATCTTAATTCATCAACCATTAATTGGTGGTGGCGGGCTTTCAGGTCAAGCAACAGAAATTAAAATTCATGCAGATCATTTAGTAAAAACAAGAGAAAAATTAAATAAATTCCTAAGTGAAAGAACAGGTCAAACAGTTGAACAAATCCAAAAAGATACAGAAAGAGATAATTATATGACAGCAGAAGAAGCATTAAAATATGGATTAATTGATGGTATTATGGACAAAAGAAAATAATAAAAAATCTTTTAAATATTCAAAAACAAGTGTATAATAATTGTGAAAATTAATATAATATTATGAAGAAAAAGATTTTAGGAGGGAATAGAAAAGACAAATGGCAAAAAATGATGTACCAAAAAGTGTAAGATGTTCATTTTGTGGTAAGGCACAAGAAAATGTTAGAAAAATTGTTGCAGGTCCAGGTGTTTATATATGTGACGAGTGTATAGACCTTTGCAACAGTATTATAGAATCAGAATTATATGATGATGATAAAGCAGGATATACATTAAATGAATTAAATGATATCCCAAGTCCAAGAGAAATCAAAAAAGTATTAGACGATTATGTGATTGGGCAAGAGGATGCAAAAAAAACATTATCTGTTGCAGTATATAATCATTATAAAAGAATTGCACATGAAGAATATGCAAGCAAAGATGATGATGTAGAAATTCAAAAAAGTAATATTTTATTATTAGGACCAACAGGTTGTGGAAAAACGTTACTTGCAAGAACATTAGCAAGAATATTAGATGTTCCATTTGCAATTGCAGATGCCACAACACTTACAGAAGCTGGATATGTTGGAGAAGATGTTGAAAATATCTTATTAAAACTTATTCAAGCAGCAGATGGCGATGTGCAAAAAGCAGAAAAAGGAATTATCTATATAGATGAAATTGATAAAATCACAAGAAAATCAGAAAATCCATCTATTACAAGAGATGTTAGTGGAGAAGGTGTACAACAAGCCTTATTAAAAATTATTGAAGGAACAATTGCATCTGTACCACCACAAGGAGGAAGAAAACATCCAAATCAAGAACTAATCCAGATTAATACAGAAAATATACTAATTATCTGTGGAGGAGCATTTGAAGGATTAGAAAACATTATAAAAGATAGAACAGGAAAAAAATCTATTGGATTTGGTTCTAAAATAGAAAGTACAAAAGATATTAGTAAATATGAAGTGTTTAAGGAATTGTTACCACAAGATCTATTAAAATATGGATTGATTCCTGAATTCATAGGAAGATTACCAATTGTGGCAACTTTGCAAGAATTAGATAGAAATGCATTAATCGAAATATTGAAAGAGCCAAAAAATTCATTAATCAAACAATATCAAAAACTATTTGAGTTAGATGGTGTAGAATTAATATTTGAAGAAGATGCATTAGGAGCAATTGTGGATAAAGCAATTGAAAGAAAAACAGGAGCAAGAGGACTACGTTCAATTATTGAAGAGAGAATGAGAGATATCATGTTTGATATACCATCAAATCCACATATTGAAAAATGCATTATTACAAAAAGAACGATATTAGATAATGAAGCACCAGATATTGTAGTAAATAACAATAAGCAAAAACAACAAAAAGGCAAGAAAAAAAGACAAGTGCCAGAAAATGAAGAAAAAGAAACAGCGTAGAAACGTTATGAGATTGAGGATAGTTGTCAAAGAGGATGGAGATTTTGGCAATGTGTTAATAAACTGTATATTAAGAAACGGAAAGTAATAAAATATTATTTTTCGTTTTTTTTTAATAAATGAATAGAAAGTTTACATTACTTTTTAATATTATGGGTATACTTCTAGTATAAAGAATGAATACTACATAAAAGAGGAGGAATTTACAAAAATGGAGATAAATTTTAGACAAAAGAAAGGAATTACGCTTATTGCATTAGTTATTACAATTATAGTGTTATTAATTTTAGCAGGTGTAACAATTGCAACTTTGGCAGGAGATAATGGTTTATTAACAAAAACCAGTAAAGCAAATCTAGAAACAAGAGGAGCAAGCGTAGAAGAAAGAAAAGATCTATGGAAAACAGAGCAAAATACAGAGAATTATGTAGAAGACAATACAGCACAATCATTAGATGAATTATTAAATGATTTAGAAAAAGAAGGTTTAATTACACCAGAAGAGAGAACACAAATAGAAGAAAATGGACATGTAGTCATTGGAAGTAGAGATATTATTTTTATTAACAAGCCATTACCAAGTACAGGAGAGACGACTCCATATTATCCAGATGAAAACTGTAAATATGTAGAAGGCGATTTAAATACAGGATTAGTGATTGCAGATAAAAATGGAAACGAATATGTATGGATAGAAGTTCCTAAAAGTATTACCCAAACTGCCAATACAAAAGAAGAATTGTATAATATATTAAATGAATATTCAATTGATTATAAAGATACTTGGGGGTGGGGATTAACAAATTCGGATATATGGTATGAAGGTTGTGGCTTATCAGAAGAAGAATATAATAATAATTATATGAAAATGCTAAATAGTATTAAAGAAAATGGTGGGTTTTACATTGGAAGGTATGCAATGGGAAGCTTGGTACCAAGAGACCAAAATAGTGGTGTAACACAATCAGCCATAAAAATAGATATGTATCCATATAATTGGGTAACATGTGAAGAAGCACAAAATATTTGTGAAACATATAGTTTAGAGGATAGGACAAGCAGTTTAATGTATGATATACAATATAATTTAGCATGTAAGTTTTTAGAAGTAAAAAGTGATGAATTGACAGTAGAAGATATTGCTAAAAATAGTGAAAAATGGGGAAATTATTCAGCTCATGATATGCAATTGAATAGAGGAAAATATGCAATATATAGTTGGCAAACATCTACTTTGGGAGAATGGATGGATTATACGGAAAAATCTGATGCAGTAGAGAGTGCCATCAAGAAAAATGGACAATATGTATTAACTACTACAGGAGCTTCTGAGGAAAATTATGTGTTGAATATATATGATTTTACAGGAAATGTATTTTGCTATACATTGGGAAATTATCAAAATGGAGATTTAGGGTCAGATAATTATCCAGTTATAAGAGGAGGTAGTTTTTATCAAGATGGAAATTATATGGCAGCTTCATGGAACTCGTGGGGAGATATATATGATAAAGAGATAGAAATTGGCTTTAGAAATTGTATTTATTAAAAAGAAAAATTCGAATAAAAAATAAAAAGATTTAAGTGTATGCAATGAATAAACACGAAAGTGAAATATTTTATTGGATACACTTTTTGTTTGTATGAAATTCCTATTACTTCTTGTTAAAATAATAAAATTTTGATATACTAAAAAACAGAAAAGGAGAAAACATGGTAGCAGAAGTCATCATCAATCGAGGAGCAAAAAAATTAAATAGAACCTTTGATTACAATATACCAAAGGAATTAGAAGAACTAATATTAGTAGGAAGTAAAGTATTAGTTCCTTTTGGCAATGGTGGAAAACTAACAGAAGCATTTGTCGTTGGCATTAAGGAAACATCTGCTTTTGAAGTAAAAGATATTGCAAAATTAGAAGAAAATTTGAGTAACAAACAAATTGCACTAGCAAAATGGATGGCAAAAAGATATTTTTGTAATGTATCAGATTGTATTAAATTAATGTTAACACCTGGAACAAGAAATAAGAATAAAGAAAAAAGAATTCAAGATAAAACCATCAATTGTGTATATTTAAAAAAGGATAGAGAAGAAATTGAAATTGAAATCGAAACAGGGAAAATAAAATCAGAAAAGCAAAAAAGAGTCGTAAATTTCATAAAAGACAATGAAGGCGCAACTGTGCCAGAAATTGAAATGTTCACAGATTGTGCAAGAGGCATTGTAAATACTTTGGTAAAGAATGGATATTTAGAAATTGTAGAAAAAAAGGTAGAACGAAATCCACTTTTGGGTAGAGATTGTGAAAAAACGACTAAATTACAGTTAACAGAAGAACAAGAAAAAGCTTATAAGAGTGTAGAAGAAGCAATTGACAAAGAAAAATATCAACAATTTTTATTGTATGGTGTAACAGGTTCTGGAAAAACAGAAGTGTATTTACAATTGATTGAAAAAGTTTTAACAATTGGTAAAAATGCGATTGTGTTAGTTCCAGAGATATCTTTAACACCACAAATGTTAGACCGATTTATTTCACGATTTGGAAAAGAAAAAATCGCCATTTTACATAGCAAATTATCAATTGGAGAAAGACATGATGAATGGGAAAGAATTCGAGAAAAGAAAGCCAGAATTGTCATTGGTGCAAGGTCTGCTATATTTGCACCAATTGAAAATATCGGAATTATTATTATTGATGAAGAGCATGATAGTTCCTATAAATCAGAAACCAATCCAAGATATCATGCCAAAGAAATTGCTAAAATTTTGGCAAAAGAAAATCATGCTCCATTGGTATTAGGAAGTGCAACACCAGATATGACTACGTTTTATCATGCAACAAATGAAGATGAAAATGGGAATACAAAAATACAATTATTAACTTTGACCAAAAGAGCAAATCATTCTTCGCTTCCAAAAGTAGAAATCATTGATTTAAAACAGGAATTGGCAAATGGGAATCGTTCCATGCTGAGTATGGAGTTATATAATTGCATTGAAGAAAATCTAAAACAAAAAAGACAAACCATTTTGTTTTTAAATAGAAGAGGGTATTCTACATTTATTATGTGTAGAAATTGCGGATATACGGTTAAATGCCCAAACTGTAATATTAGTATGACATATCACAGTTATGAAAGAAAACTAAAATGTCATTATTGTGGACATGAAGAAAATATCGTCACGATTTGTCCAGAATGTCATAGTGATAAAATTCGATATTTTGGAACAGGAACACAAAAATTAGAGCAAGAAATTCATAAACAATTTCCAGAAGCATCAACGATTCGAATGGATATTGATACCGTAACCAAAAAGAATTCACATGAAGTAATTTTAAATACATTTAAAAATGAAAATATTGATATTTTAATTGGGACACAAATGGTAGTAAAAGGACATCATTTTCCAAATGTAACGTTGGTAGGTGTAATTGCAGCAGATAGCTCTTTAAATATTGATGATTATCGTGCAAATGAAAGAACCTTCCAGATTTTAACACAGGTGGCAGGAAGAGCAGGTAGGGAAAATTTGCCAGGGAAAGTGGTGATTCAGACATATAATCCTGATAATTTTAGCATTATTTGTGCACAAAAACAGAATTATGACTTGTTTTATGAAACAGAGATTGCTCTAAGAAAACAGTTGAAATATCCACCATTTTGCGATATAATATTAATTGGATTTAATAGTTATCAAGAACAAGAAATCAAAAAAGTATCTAGTAAAATATATCAGTACTTAGAACAAAGATTAGACAAAGAAGAATTTAAAGTTTTAAGACCAATGCCTTGTCCAATTGATAAAATTCAAAATCGATACAGATGGAGAATCATCATAAAAGGAAGGATGACAGAAGAAGCAAATGAAATCTTAAATGCTTGTCTAAAAGAGATATATCAAGAAAATATAAAAGATACAAGAATTGCAATTGATGTGAATCCAAATAATATGAGCTAAGTAATTTAAAAAGTATAACTTTAAAATAAGTATCAAGAAAGGTGGAAAAATAATGGCAATCAGAAATTTAAGATATCAGGGAGATGAAATTCTAAAGAAAAAATCAAGAGAAGTTCCAGAGGAAGACATTGCAAGTGAAAAAATACAATCTTTGATTGATGATATGATAGAAACAATGCATAAATATAATGGAGTGGGACTAGCTGGCGTTCAAGTTGGTGTATTAAAAAGAATTGTGGTAATCGATTTATATGATGACCATGGACCAATTGTACTAATCAATCCTGTAATCATAAAAACAAAAGGAGAACAAGAAGTGGATGAAGGTTGCTTAAGTTTTCCAAATGAATTTGCAAAAGTGATTAGACCAGCAGAAGTGGTAGCAGAATATACAGACAGAGAAGGAAAAAGAATGCGTGTAAAGGCAAAAGAATTATTGGCACAAGCTATTTCACATGAACTAGATCACTTAGAAGGAGAATTATTTATTGATAAAATTATTCCTGGAACGTTAGAGTATATTGAACCAGAAAAATAATAAAGGAGAAAAATATGAAAATTGTATTTATGGGAACACCAGATTTTGCAGAAGAAAGCTTAAAAGCAATCTATGAAGCAGGTCATGAAATTATAGGAGTGGTAACAAATCCAGATAGACCAAAAGGAAGAGGAATGAAAATGATTCCAAGTCCTGTAAAAGAATTTGCAATGGAAAATCATTTAACAATTTATCAGCCAGAAAAAGTAAAAAATAATGAAGAATTTATAAATGTGCTAAAAGCATTAAAACCTGATGTGATTTGTGTAGTCGCTTATGGAAAAATATTACCAAAAGAAATATTAGATATTCCACCATATGGTTGTATTAATGTGCATGCTTCAATACTTCCTAAATATAGAGGATCAGCACCTATTCAATGGGCAGTATTAAATGGAGATAAAACAACTGGTGTGACAACAATGTATATGGACGTAGGAATGGATACAGGAGATATGATATTAAAAAAAGAAGTAGAAATTGGCGAAGAAGAAACCACAGGAGAGTTGTGGGATAGATTAAAAGTAATCGGTGGAAATTTGTTGGTAGAAACATTAAAACAAATTGAAAAAGGAACAGCTCCAAGAGAAAAACAAGGAGAAGATTATACAGTTGCACCAATGTTATCAAAAGATATGGCAAAGATTGATTGGAATCATAGAACAGCAGAAGAAATCAGAAATTTGGTTAGAGGATTAAATCCGATTATGGGAGCATATACATTTTTAAATGAGAAAAAGATAAAATTCTGGAAAGTAAAAGTGGCAGGAGAAGATGAAATATATGCAGAAAACTTAGGATTTTTAACAAATGGTACAGTGATTGTATCAGACCCTAAAGATGGAATATTTATCAAATGTAAGGAAGGCATTTTAAAAGTTTTGGAGATACAAGGTGAAAATGCCAAAAGAATGTCAATACAAGATTATTTAAGAGGAAATCCGATACAAGAATTTGATGTTTTTGAGTAAAAGGGAAAAATGAGTCCGTCCCCAATTTCCCGATTAGTCCGTCCACCGATTTCCTATTTATTTACTAAAGGAAGTGAATTATGGATAAAGAAACAAAATATAAAATAAAACAGTTAAAAAAACAGAAAAAATATGATGAGATTTTTATAAATTATGGTAGAAAAGAATATATAAAAAATATTCCTAGAAGTTATAGAAAAAAAGAAATAAAAGGTTTAAAAAAAGAAGGAAGATATGAAGATATTTTCAGTAAGTATGGCGAAGAGGAATATAATAAAATATTATTACATGCATGTATACAAGAAATGAAAGAAGCAAAGGGATCTTTAAGAGCTTATTCATGGGGAATATTACAAAGAATAAAAATGTTTACAAAAAAAGTAGGAATATATACTGCAAGTATATTGTTAGAATGTTCGGCAATATTAATAGAGGCAGGACAAGAAAAGATAGATGAGAATGGGATTAAATATGAAAAAGAAATAGAAAATTATAATGAAAATATATCCCAATATGCTGAAGAAGTAAAGAAAATGCATTTAAGTGATTTGCAAATCATCATGAAAGTGATGGATGATATGTGGAATAATATCCAAGGATATGGTACACCTCAAAAAGATATTTATGGATATCTAGAATTAGATTTAGCAACAAAAGATGGGTATGGTGTATGTAGAAACATGGCAAGTGATATGGCTAAAAAGTTAAATCAAATTAATCCAAAATACAATGCAAGAACTATGTTTGTAACAATGGGAGAAGAAGGAAATTATTATTTGGCAGATATAGAAACAAAAATGGTTGAATTCAATGAAAATATAGAAGAAGATGGTAGAGGGGTGCATCAAACTTTAAATGAAAACATTAGACAAGAAAAAGAAAAATCAATTCCAGAATTGATTGGAGAGACAATGACAGAAGGAGCAAAAAATGTAATAGGAAATCATATGATCACATTAATCGATATCCCAGAAGAAGGTGTTATATTAGTTGCTGATCCTACGAATCCATCAATAGGACTATATAAAAATGGAAAAATAAAGATGTTTAATTCTGGTAAAGAATATGTGACAAATGAAGGAAGCAATATGTTATTTAATGGGTATGAGGGACTAGAAACAGTAGGAGATTTTATAGATAGTTTTACAAATGAATCATCTTACGAAAAACTAAAAGAAGAATATGGATTAGAACAGCAAAATGAAGCATTAGAATATGTTAGAAATTTTAAAAATAAAGAAAAAGAATATAAACAGTCATTAAAAGTGGATTATGTACCTAAAGTAAAAGAAAAGCAACCACAAAGTGAGAATATAGAAAAACAACAAACAATAGATGAAGATATGCAATTGTAAATATTAAAAAAATATAAATATTGTGAAAATGGTTGTAAATTTAAGAAAAAATTGATATACTTATATGGAAAAATAAGTATATCTTTTTTCTTTTTTTAAATTAGAAAAAGTATATAGATTTTTCAAAAAGCGAGATTTGTTCGTATAAAAAATTGAACAAGGAGGAATGGATATGGAAGAAGAAAATAAAAACGAAGAAAAAGGGGAAGTTGTAGAATTAAATGAAGAAATAAAAACAGAAAATGAAGGAATTCAAATTTCAAGTGATGTTGTAGCAGTTATAGCAGGTGTAGCTGTATCAGAAGTACAAGGTGTATCAGGAATGTCTGGAGGATTTGCAGGCGGAATTACAGAAGTATTAAGTGGAAAGAAAAATTTAGCAAAAGGAATTAAAGTTGATATAAATGAAGATACAGCAAAGATAGATGTGAACATTATTGTAGAATATGGCTCAAGAATTCCAGATGTTGCATTTGAAATACAAAATAGAGTAAAAAAATCAGTAGAAAATATGACAGGGCTAAAAGTAGAAGAAGTGAATGTACATGTTCAAGGTGTTAATACAGATGCTGTTATGAATGAAAAAGAAAGTGAACCAGAATCAACAGAAGAAAACAATGAAAATGAAAATTAAAAGGTGATACATAAAAGTACATTATCCAAACATAATGAAGAATGAAAGTAATCAGTAAAATGATAAGTTAATTAGTAAAAAATAAAATCAAAATAAAGGAGAAGAGATGAAATGAAAATTTTAGAAAAAATTACATTAATTATATATTCATATATCATGTTAATCGTATCTGTTTTAGCATGTTTGTTAGTATTTGGATGGCTAGATATAGAACTAGTAGGAGAAATTGTAAATGGTGCAATTGTGAGCGACGTATGGAGCAAAGTAATATTAGGATTTAGTGTTGTATTTATATTACTTTCTATCAAATGTATATTCTTTGGTTCAAGCGCAAAAGAACAAGTTAAAGAAACACAAGGTGTTTTATTAGAAAACGAAAGTGGCAAATTAATGATTTCTAAAGAAACCATTGAAAATTTAGTGAATTCAGTAGCAAAAGGATTTGAAAGTACAGAAGATGTTACAACAAGAGTAGAACTAGATAGAGAGAATAATGTAAAAGTATATGCAAATCTAGTGGTAAGCTCAGAAGCAGTGATAAAAGATTTATCTGCAAAACTTCAAACAAGTATTAAAGATAAGATTAAAAAGGCAACAGACTTAGAAGTAAATGAAGTGAATATAACAGTAAAAAAAGTTGCAGACAAACCACAAGAGGCATAAACAATAATTCTAGTTTAAAGTAAGAAAGGTTGTGAAAGCATGAATAGTTTTAAAGATTTTTGGAATCAATTTAGAGGAGCAATCATTGGCGTTATAATAGCAATCCTAATTTTAATTACAGGATTGGACAAATTAATATTAGCAATTGTTGTATTATTTTTAGGTGCTTTTATTGGAAATTATGTACAAAGAAATAAAGAAGATGTAAAAACAAAGTTAAAAAGTTTTATAGATAAGATGTAGAAGGGAATGGATATGAATAGAACAACTATGAGAGAAAGTGCTTTTAAATTAATCTATAGTTTAGAAATACAAAAACAAGATAATTTAAAAGAGCAAATAGACCTATATTTTGAAAGTGAAAATATAGAAAATAAACCTGCAAAAGATTATATAGAAGATGCCGTTCTAGGAATCGAAAAACATAAAGAAGATATTGTAGGATTAATAGAGAAAAATTTAAAATCAGATTGGAAAATTGAAAGAATTTCTAAAATTGATTTAGCTATATTGAAATTGGCCATTTATGAAATTCAATATAAAGAAATACCATTTAAAGTGGTTATTAATGAAGCAGTAGAATTGGCTAAAAAATATGGGGAAGACTCATCAAAAAACTTCGTAAATGGAATGTTGGCAAGCATTGTTAACAAATAGAATATATTAAAGCAGGGATATTTTATATCCCTAGTTTAAGTTAGAGGAAGTATGATATGAAATATGCAGAAATGGCAATTAGTGTAACTGATTTAAATAAATATATAAAAAATAAAATTGCAGATGATGAATATTTAAATAATATTTTAATAAAAGGAGAAATTTCTAATTTCAAACATCATTATACAGGACATTTGTATTTTACACTAAAAGATGAAAATTCTTTAATAAAATGCATTATGTTTAAGTCTTATGCACAAAAATTAAATTTCGAACCAAGAGATGGTATGAAAGTATATATATTAGGTTCTGTTTCAGTATTTGAAAGAGACGGTGTCTATCAAATCTATGCAAAAGTTATGGAAGAAGATGGACTGGGTGATTTATATACCCAATATCAAAAACTGAAAGAAGAATTAGAGAAAAAAGGATTATTTGATCAAAATCATAAAAAAAAGATACCAATGATGCCAAAAGTAATTGGGGTATTAACATCTCAAACAGGTTCTGTTATCAGAGATATCATTAATGTATCTACAAGAAGAAATCCGAATGTGTATATTCGATTATTACCAGTACCTGTGCAGGGAGAAGGTGCAGGAGAAAAAATTGCAGAAGGAATTGACTATATGAATCAAAAACAACTAGCAGACGTTATCATCCTGGCTAGAGGAGGCGGTTCCTTAGAAGATTTATGGCCATTTAATGAAGAAGTTGTTGCTTATAGTATTTACCAATCAAAAATTCCAATTATATCAGCAGTAGGACATGAAACAGATTTTTCAATATCTGATTTTGTGGCAGATCTAAGAGCACCAACACCATCAGCTGCTGCAGAATTGGCTGTGCCAGATATCTATGAAGTAAAACAAAAAATCAATACATATCAAAACAGACTAAAAATGGCATTAACAAAAAAATTAGAAATTATGAAGTTACGATATGATAAATGTATGTCTAGTTCTGTATTTAAAGAACCAACAAGAAGAATCCAAGAAAATTATATCAAGATTGATTCTTATGTAAAACAATTAGAAAATCTAATCAATAAAACAAAGGAAAAAAATAAAAATAAATATATTGAATTAGTATCAAAACTAGACACATTAAGCCCATTAAAAACCTTAACAAGAGGCTATTCTATTATTGAGAAAGACGGGAAAATTGTTAAAAGTATAACAGATTTACAAGAAGATAATGAAATTTCTATTCGATTGAAAGATGGAGAAAAACAAGCAAAAATTATATAAGAAATTTGTAAATGAAATTTAGATAGGGAGAAAAAGAATCAAGGATAAAGGAGAATAAAAAACAATGGGAATAAAAGAAAAAATACTAATGATAATTACCATTATATTGTTAGTTATTATGATAGGAATGGCTTGTTATAGTGTATATAATAAAAAAGAAGAAACACGGAGATAATCAAAACATTATTAACGAAATAGATTTAAATGAAACGACAACAACTAATACATCAGTAGAAGAAAATGAAACAAACACAGAAAATATAGTAAATGAAACTGTAACACCTACCGTACAACCAAATGTAACAGAAAACGAAATTAATAGTAATTATGTAGGAACAGAGGAACAAGCCACAAACAATACAGAACAAACAGAAGAAGAAAGGGTTATAGAACTGGTGAAAAATGAATATGGGACAGACCAAGGGGTAACATTTAATATTGCAAATAAAGATGGAAATATGTATTATGTATCTGTAAATGATGTTGCAACAACAGCTGTTTTGGCATGGTATAGTGTTGATATATCAACAAATACCGTTACACAACAATAAATTAATGCAAAATGAAAATTTAAACCCAATTGATGCTTTTTAGAAGGGAATGAGATAAAAAATGAAAAAAAGTTTTGAAGAACAAATTCAAGAATTAGAAAAGATTATTAATGAATTAGAAAATGGAAATTTAAACTTAGATGATTCTGTTGTGAAATTTGAAGAGGGAATGAACATTTCAAAAGAATGTAGCAAAATGTTGGAAAATGCAGAAAAGAAAATAACAATATTACTAAATGATGAAAACGGTGGAAAAAAAGAAGAAAATTTTGAAACCGAATAAAAGATAGGGGGATATTTTAAAGAATGAATGGATTTATGCAATTTATCCAGAATAAATATATATATGTACCATTTTTATTATGGTTTGGTATACAATTATTTAAATTAATTTACGATTTAGTAAAAACAAAAAAATTTAACTTTAAAAGAATTCTAGGTGCTGGAGGAATGCCAAGTTCTCATTCCGCAGTTGTAACAAGTTTGGCAACATTGATTGGAAAATATGAAGGTGTTGGTACACCTATATTTGCACTATCATTTATCGTTGCATTTGTGGTTATGTATGATGCTTGTGGTGTTAGAAGAGCAGCTGGAAAACAAGCAGCTTTATTAAACAAATTAGTAGAGACACCAGGACTTACAGGTGTACAAGTGTCAGAAAAACTAGTAGAAGTTTTGGGACATACACCAGTACAAGTAATTGTAGGAGCTTTAATAGGAATTGTAGCAGGATTAATAATCTAAAGAAAGTATGTATGTAATATGGCAAAGGAATGTATAGAATATGAAAAATCATATAAAAGATATGAGAGAAAAAATAGGGCACAAACCAATTGTTATGTCAGCAGTAGGATTAATTATATGTAAAGACAATAAAATATTATTACAAAAACGAGCAGATGATGGAAATTGGGGAATTCATGGTGGCGGAATGGAGTTAGGTGAAACTTATTTAGATGCATTAAATAGAGAACTAAAAGAAGAAATGAACATAACACCAGTAAATCCCAAATTATATGGAATCTTTTCAGGGGAAAAAACATATCATGTGTATCCAAATAAAGATGAAGTGTATGTTATAAATCATGTTTTTATTTGTGATGAATATGGAGGAAACATACAGTTTAATGACCATGAAGTAACAGAATACAAATGGTTTGATATACATAAGTTACCTAATAAACTAATAAACTTAGATGTTCCGGTTTTAAGACATTTAGGAGAATACTTAGAAAATGGACAAGTTATTGTAGATTAAAGATTAAAGGGGGAATGTAGAAAACAACAATGCACAAAATGTAGAGAAACGATAGAAAAAATATCGAAAAAGAGAAAAGAAAATAAATTAAAAAGGAGTGAAAAAAATGACAGATATTGAAATTGCAAGAAATACAAAATTAGACAATATCGTAGACGTTGCAAAAAAAGTAGGTGTGGAAGAAGAGGATTTAGAATTATATGGAAAATATAAAGCAAAATTTTCTTCACAATTGTATGAAAAAGTAAAAGATAGAAAAGATGGAAAGTTGATACTAGTAACAGCAATTAGTCCAACACCACTAGGAGAAGGAAAAACTACCATGTCAATCGCAATTGCTGATGGATTAAGAAAAATTAACAAAAAATCTATGTTAGCATTAAGAGAACCATCTTTAGGTCCTGTATTTGGAATTAAAGGTGGAGCAACAGGTGGCGGAAGAGTACAAGTAGCACCAATGGAAGATATAAATTTACATTTTACAGGAGATATTCATGCAATTACATCTGCTAATAATTTACTAGCTAGTTTAATTGATAATCATATCTATTTTGGAAATGAATTAAAGTTCAAAGAAGTTGTTTGGAAAAGATGTGTGGATTTAAATGATAGACAACTAAGAGTTGTAGAAACAGGGCTTTCAGGAGAAAAGAAAATCGTACCAAGAAGAGATAAATTTGATATCACAGTAGCTTCTGAAATCATGGCTGTTTTATGCTTATCAGAAAATATAAAAGATTTAAAAGAAAAATTAGGAAATATTTTAATTGGATATAATGAAGAAGATAAACCAATTTATGCAAAAGACTTAAATGCACAAGGGGCAATGGCAGTATTATTAAAAGATGCTATTAAACCAAATTTAGTACAAACCTTAGAACATACTCCAGCAATCATTCATGGAGGACCATTTGCCAATATTGCACATGGATGTAACAGTGTTGTTGCAACAAAACTTGCTTTAAAATTAGCAGATTATACGGTTACAGAAGCAGGATTTGGTGCAGATTTGGGTGCAGAAAAATTCTTAGATATAAAATGTAGAAAAGCAGGAATTAAGCCAGATGCAGTAGTAATTGTTGCAACCATAAAAGCATTGAAATATCATGGAGGAATTGAAAAAGATAAAATTCAAGAGGAAAATATCGAAGGACTTGAAAAAGGATTAGACAATTTATATAGACATATTGCTAATATCAAAGATAAATTTGGATTAAATGTCATTGTGGCAATTAATAGATTTAATTCAGATACAGAAGTAGAAATCGAGTGCCTAAGAAAACATTTAGAGGAAAAAGGCGTAGAATTAAGTTTAGTAGAAGGATGGGCAAAAGGTGGAGAAGGTGCTATCGATATTGCTCAAAAATTAGTAGATTTAACAGAAAAAGAAGAACATTTCCAATATATGTATGAACTAGATGAAGGAATTAAGGAAAAAATAGAAAAAGTAGCAACAAAGATTTATGGAGCAAAAGGTGTTATATTTGAAGAACCAGCACAAAAAGAAATGGAAAGAATTGAAAAATTGGGATATACAAATCTTCCAGTTTGTATTGCGAAAACACAATATTCTTTCTCAGATGATCCTAAAAATCTAGAATGTAAAGATGAATACAATATTACAATTAGAGACTTGGAATTAAAAACAGGAGCAGGATTTATTGTAGCACTTGCAGGAAAAATTATGACAATGCCAGGATTACCAAGAGTACCAGCTGCAGAAAGCATTGATATAGATGAAAATGGAGAAGTTGTAGGAATATTCTAAAAGGAGTTCAATTTGAACTTCTTTTTTTGTTGTATAGGAAAAATCGAAGATTTTGACTATACAAGAACAAAAAATAACGTTGCACAGAAAAATTGCTATGTAATTTTTTGCGTCGACAAATCTTTACGCTTCTTCGAGAACTTAAATATATAGAGTTAAATTAGAAAGCTAGAAAAAAGTTCTCGCGAAGCGAGATTTGTCCAATTGTAATGTTATTTATAATCAAATTTAATAAAAGAACATATATTTATAGAAAAAAATATGGAAATATGATATATAGTAAATAGAAAAAGAGGAGAAAGTATGATGAAGGAAAGAAAAGCAGTACGTTGTTTTTTAATTGAAAATGAAAAAGTAATGGTAACAAGATATAAAGACAAAAATCGAAAAGCTGGATATTATGAGATTCCTGGTGGTAAAATAGAGCAAAATGAATATCCTAGAGATACAGCAATCAGAGAATTTAAAGAAGAAACAGGGATGGATATCAAAAATCTTACTTATAAAGGAAAAATGACATTGGAATATCCAGATAGAAGATTTTATTTTGATCTCTTTAGAACCAATACGTATGCCGGAACGCCACAAGATTTTGAAGAAAATACTTCTCAATGGATAGAAATACCAGAGTTATTAAGCAAAGAAAAACGATTAACAACAATTCTTCTTTTAGAAAAGCCATATATTTCTTATTTATTAGATGACGAAAATAGAATAAATTTATATGTAAAAGTAAATGAGGATGAAAAAGTATTAGAAACAAGATTTGAAATCAGCCATGATCAAATAAATCCAGAATTACAAGACTATATAGAAACAGAAATTTTTCCTTTATATGAAAGAAATGAACCATCTCATGGAATTAAACATATTCAAACAGTTATCAATAGGAGTTTACATATTGCAAAAGAATATGAAATAAATAAAAATATCGTATATACAGTAGCTTCTTACCACGATTTAGGACATTATATAAATCCCAAAATACATGAAAAATTATCAGCAGATATTTTTATGAAGGACAAGCAAATCAAAAAATGGTTTACAGAAGAAGAGATCCAAATCATAAAAGAAGCAATTGTTGATCATAGAGCATCAAGTAATCATGAACCTAGAAGTATATATGGAAAAATTGTTAGTACTGCAGATAGGACAATAAAAAGTATAGATGTTTCTATAAAAAGGACGTATACATATACTATCAATAACTTACCTAAAATGACTAAGAAAGAGAGAGTACAAAAAGTCTATGAACACTTAAATGATAAATATGGATCAAATGGATATGTAAAAACCTATTTATATGATGAAGAATTTGAAAAAGCAAAGGCAAAATTTATAGAAGCATTAAGTGATAAGGATACATTTATTAAAAGAATAGAAAATGTAATTGAGAATATGGGGGAAAATTAATATGTATATAAAAAAGGTGGATATATCGGAAAAAGCACAAAAACAGAAATTGAATATGCAGAAATAAAAAAGATTTCTTATATAGAAGGTAGTATATAAAAGATTAAGTAGTAAAGGTGATTAATATGAAAGTTGTAATAAGTGGTAGTTTTAGAAAGCATTTACAAGGCATTTTAAAATTAAAAAAAGAACTTGAAGAAAGAGGAATAGAAGTAATAAAACCTGATAGAATAAAAAAGATAAATAATATAGATAACCCAGATTTTGTAAAGTTTGAAGGCGAAGAAAACATTCATCCATGGATATTAGAAAGAGAATATTTTAATGCTATAGTAAAATGTGATGCACATATTATATATAATTAAGATTCTTATTTAGGAATGAGTGCAATGATTGAATTAGGAGCTTCTATGACTAAAGGAGAGAATACAAAAGTATATTTATTAGAAAGACCAGATCAAGATAAAATGATAGCTCAAAAAGGAAACATTGATGAAGGAGAAAAGCAAGATATAAGAGAGTTTTGTTATCTGTTAGAAGATATGGAGAAACATGGGGGTTTAGGAATAGGAATAGATCAGTTATATAAAGACTTTAATATAATAAGAAGTATTGATAGAGATGAAGGTGAACGATGAATTACGAATAATGGGGGAAAATGGATAATTTTTAAATAGAAAGACACAAATGATATTTAATTTATAGTATTGTTAGTATATAATAGCATTATAAGATTTTTTTAGGAGGAATGTGTATGGAAAATAGAGAAGTAAAACCATTTACAATGTGGAGACATTTTAAAGGCACAAGGGCACTTGTAATTACAGTAGCACAACATAGTGAAACAGGAGAAAAATTAGTAGTTTATTGCTGTATGGACAATAAAGGAAAAACAAACCATAAAGATGGTATCTATGCAAGACCATTAGATATGTTCTTATCTGAAGTAGATCATAAAAAATATCCAGATGTAACCCAAAAGTATCGATTTGAAGAGATTATAGAAGAGTAGTACAAAATTACAGGTATGAAGGAGCAATAGTTCTAAATATAAGAATTATTGCTCTTTTATTTCTGTTGTATAATAGAATTTTTATAAAACAGCACTTAATATTAAAATACCAATATTATCATTATAAATTTCATCAAACTGTGAAAGTGGAAGTGGATTTTCTCCAATTCCTGCCTCAATGGTATATCCAGGTCGATTATAATTTTGAATAAACCAATCCTTGTATCCAGCAAAACTAGAATTGTATGGAGTTTCAGCAAGTCTATATCCACTTGCTTCAGCTAAGCTTTGACCAATTTCTCGACTATTTGGTGGATTGAAGTTTTGAAATTGCCAATAAATCTCTTGACCTTGTGTATGATAAGCAAGCACTAATTTAAAATCATGCATTAAAGTAAAGTTATAAATTGTTAAAGCTTCTGGTTCTGTTAAAGGACCAAAACCTACGAAGTCACGAGGAGCAGGTTGATTAAATCCTTGTGCATATTTAATTCTTCTTGCTTGTTCCCAGCCAGCAGAAAATTGCAAGTTTAAATCTACACCTGTGGTTTTAAAAATATACCAACTATAAAGAAATTTTAATAAAATGCAGTAATCATCTATATTACAGAGTATTTCAAATTAGTTGAAGTATTCTGTTTTTTATTGCAAAAATGCAAGACAATCTATTAGTCATCCAACAATAATAAATGATATTACTGCTAGAATTGGAGTGGTATATGAAAGAAAATAAAGAAACGATAGGATATTATTCAGTGATTCCCGCAACAGTTTTATATAATAAAGATTTAAAAGCAAATGAAAAATTACTATATGCAATAATAACATCTCTTGCTTGTAAAAAAGGCTATTGTTTTGCATCTAATAAATATTTAGCAGAAAAATTAGATGTAAACCCAAAAACAGTTTCAAGTTGGATTTCAGACTTAAGAGATAAAGGTTTTATAACTGTTGAGTTAATTAGAAATGAAAATAATCAAATAATTCAAAGAAAAATTTATATAAATGATTCACCATATCTATTAAATAATGGATACCAGTATCAATCAAAAAATGGACAGGCTATTCATCCAAAAGTGGAAGATAATAATATAAGAAATAATAATAAAATTAATAATAAAGAGCAAAGAAAGTTTTTGTCAAATTATG
>CALXEX010000035.1 GCA_944387445.1 uncultured Clostridia bacterium
AAGATTGTACATATGGTGAAATATTCGCTAATAAAATAAAGCTATTTTTTAGTGAAATATTCAAAAATTATTGACAGCTTTTTTTGATAAAATACTATGTAAACTTGACAAAATAGGCATTTCCAAGTAAAATAAAATAGAGTAATTATAAGGAGAAATATATTTATGCAAAATACAAATAGAAAAGTTTTTGATAAACTATTATCAAAAACCAAAATATATTTAGCAATTATTTTTATATTGTTAGTGATTGTTTGTATAGAAAATGTCATTATGATTATACCATCTATATTGATATTTATGGCGGTTGTAGCATATTCATACTATACAAACAATAGAAGAAAAAGTGAGATATCAGAAACCTTGCAAGACTTGACATTATCAGTTGATACTGCGGCAAAAAGTAGTTTGATTAATTCTCCATTTCCATTAATTATCATGGAATCAAATGGAAACATTATATGGAGAAGTGCAAAATTCATATCTGAATTTGAAGGATTTGATATCAATCAGTATTTAAATAATCTAATAGATGATATCAAGCTAGATATAAAAGAAATAGAAAAAGATGATTCAAAAGAAAAACAAATTTCAGAACATATAGAGTTAAATGACAAAAATTATGAAGTGTTAGGTAAATTTGTACATTCAAGAAAATATGATAAAAAGCATGATGATAAATACATGATGATGTTATATTTTATAGATGAAACAGAAATTGTTAAATTAAAAGAAGAATATAAAGATTCAAAATCTTGTGTAACCATTATCATGATTGACAACTATGAAGAAACGATGCAACAATTAGAAAGTGAAGAAAAACCACAGGTTACAGCAGAAATTGATAAATGTATTTATGAATGGACAGATAAAAGCAATGGTGTTTTAATTAAGTCTGACAGAGATCGATATGTATATTTATTTGAACAAAGATATTTTGAAAAAGTAAAAGAAGATAAATTTAGTCTTTTAGATAAAGTAAAAGACATCAAAACAAAAGAAAATGTACAAATCACATTAAGTATAGCTATATCTAATGATGGTATGACAGATAAAGAGAAATATAAATCAGCCCAAGCATCAATGGATGTTGTATTAGGTCGTGGTGGGGACCAAGCAGTTATCAGAGAAAACGAAATCTATAAATTTTATGGAGGAAGAGCCCAAGAAGTTGAAAAAAGAACAAAGGTCAAAGCAAGAGTAGTAGCACATGCATTAGAAAATTTAATAAAAGATGCAAGTAAAGTGATGATTATGGGCCATACAAATCCAGATATTGACTCCATGGGATCTAGTATGGGAATTTATCGACTAGCAAAAAGTTTAGATAAAAAGGCATATATTATTGATAGCAACGAAACAAATACATTACAAAGTTTTAAAACAGATTTAGCTAAAGATCCAGAATATGAAGATATCTTAATAACCAAAGAGGTTGCAGAAGAAAATATAGACAAAGAAACACTAGTGGTTATAGTAGATACGCACAAAACCACATATGTAGAAGCACCAGAATTGTTAAAAAGAACAGACAAAATTGTCATCATAGATCATCATAGAAGAAGTGCAGACTATATAGAAAATGCAACACTAACCTTCCAAGAAGTATATGCTTCATCAGCAGCAGAATTGGTAACAGAATTACTACAATATGCAGAAGTAAGAGTAGATTTAAAAACCATTGAAGCAGAAAGTTTGTATGCTGGAATCATGATGGACACCAAAAACTTTACATTTAAAACAGGAGTTAGAACATTTGAAGCAGCAGCATATTTACGTAAATGTGGTGTTAACATTATCAGAGTAAAAAAATGGTTCCAAAGTAATTTAGATACATTTAACAAAATTGCAGGAATTGTTAAAAAAGCAGAAATTGTAAATGATACAATTGCTATTGCTACTTACGAAAAGAAGGACAAAGAAGCAAGTTTAATATGTGCGAAAACAGCAGATGAATTATTAACAATTAGTGATATAACCGCATCATTTGTTATGGGAAAAGCAGGAAACAAAATTTGCATTAGTGGAAGATCAATAGGAGATATTAATGTACAAGTCATCCTAGAAAAACTAGGCGGTGGAGGTCATATCACACTAGCAGGTGCACAAGTAGAAGGAATGACAATGGAAGAAACCAAACAAGAGCTTATTAATAGAATTAATGAATATTTCTCAGAAATAGAAAATTAGGAATGTCGCATAGGGATTAGATCCCTGTGCGACATTTTCGCAAAATTTAGTTGAAAAATCAAAGAAAATGATGTACAATATAGCATACAGAGAAAGTGTCGCATTGGTATCAGATTCCTATGTGACATCAGTAGAGGAGGAATGAACATGAAAGTGATTTTAAAAGCAGATATAAAAGGGGTAGGAAAAAAAGATGAAGTGATTAATGCATCAGATGGTTATGCAAGAAATTTTTTATTACCTAAAAATTTAGCAGTAGAAGCAAATAAGGAAAATATGGCAAAGTTGAAAGCAAAACAGGATTCTGCTAAATACCAAAAAAATCAAGAAAAAGAGGAAGCAATGAAAACAGCAGATAAGTTATCTAAAATATTGTTAAAGATGAAAGTAAAAGCCGGAGAAAATGGAAAAATTTTTGGAGGGGTTTCTAGTAAAGAGATTGCACAAGAATTGTCAAAACAATATGGTATTGAAGTTGATAAAAAGAAAATTGACTTAAAAGAAACCATTAAGACACTTGGTGTTCACAATATTGAAATAAAATTATTTGAAGGTGTAGTGGGAAAACTAAGAATTGATGTTATTTCAGAATAATATGATAAATCAATAGAAATTAGCGAGAACCAACAGAAATAAATGAAAATAAATATCAAAAAAAGAAAGTACTGGAGGCTAAGAGAATGGAATTAGGAAAAGTACCACCACATGATATAGAAGCAGAACAAGCCGTTTTAGGAAGTATGCTAACAGATAAAGATGCCGTTATATCAGCAATAGAAGTCTTAAAAGAAGATGATTTTTATAGAACAGATAATAGATCTATTTATGAAGCAATTCTTAACTTATATAATCGAGCAGAGCCAATTGATATCATTACTGTAAAAGCAGAGCTAGAATCATTAGGAAAATTTGAGCAAGTGGGTGGATTAGAATATTTAGCAAGTCTGCCAGATAAAGTGCCAACAACAGCAAATGCGATGAAATATATTAAAATTGTGGAAGAAAAATCAACATTAAGAAATCTGATTAAAACAGCCAATGAAATTATCGAACTAGGATATGATCCAACAGAAGATGTGTCAGACATTATGGAATCTGCAGAAAAAAAGATTTTTAATATTATGCAGAATAATGACAAAAAAAGTTATTCACCAATCAAAGACATATTAGTAGATAGTTTTACACAATTGGAGGAATTATATAATCGAAAACAACATATTACAGGTGTACCATCTGGATTTACAGAATTAGACTATAAAACAGCAGGATTTCATGGATCAGATTTAGTATTAATTGCTGCAAGACCTGCAATGGGTAAATCTGCATTTGCTTTAAATATAGCAACAAATGCAGCAGTACGTGCCAATGTACCTGTGGTAATTTTTAGCTTGGAAATGTCAAAAGAGCAAATGGTAAACAGAATTTTATGTAGTGAAGCAATGGTAGACAGTAACAAAGTCAGAACAGGAAAACTAGAGGAAGATGACTGGACAAAATTAGCAGGAAGTATAGGTCCATTATCAGATGCAGAAATTTATATAGATGACACACCAGGAATATCTGTTATGGAAATTAGAGCAAAATGTAGAAAATTGAAACTAGAAAAAAATATTGGAATGGTCGTTATTGACTATTTGCAATTGGTACAAGGTAGTAATAAAAGAAACGGAAGCCGTGAGCAAGAAATATCAGAAATCAGTAGGTCATTAAAAATATTAGCCAAAGAGTTAAATGTACCAGTAATTGCTTTATCACAATTATCAAGAGCGGTAGAACAAAGACCAGACCATAGACCAATGTTATCAGACTTAAGAGAATCTGGAGCAATAGAGCAAGATGCTGATATTGTTATGTTTCTATACAGAGATGATTATTATAATCAAGACAGTGAAAAAAAAGATATTGCGGAAGTCATTATAGCAAAACACAGAGGTGGATCACTAGGAACAGTAGACTTATTATGGTTAGGTAGTTATACCAAATTTGTGAACTTAGAAAAAAGATTTGATGATTAATGATCATGTCCAATTGGGGACGTTTCCCGATGGGACATTTTTATTGAATAGAAACAATATAAAACTATAAGTTACTTAGGATTAAAATGAGAATAAAGATTCAACATTTTATTTTAAATAGTTAAAGGTGGAATTTTATGGCACAGAGAAAAAAAAAGACATTAATACATAAAGTATTAGATACAATAAAAAAATATCATTTAATCGAAACAGGAGATAAACTAGTATTAGGAGTTTCAGGAGGACCTGATTCTATTACCATGTTAGATATTTTATTAAAAATCAAACAAGAAAAACAAATAGCATTTGATATGGTAGTTGCTCATGTTAATCATATGATTAGAGAAGAGGCAAATGAGGATGAAGAATTTGTCAAAAAATATTGTATGAAAAATAACATACAATTTTTCTCAAAAAGTATAGATGTTCAAAAAATAGCCAATACTAATAAAATCAGTACAGAAGAAGCTGGAAGAGATGTAAGATATGCATTTTTTAATGAAGTATTAGAAAAAATAAATGGAACCAAAATTGCGATTGCACATAATAAAAATGATAAAGTAGAAACAATCATCATGAATGCACTACGCGGGTGCGGTTTACCGGGATTAAAAGGAATCGAACCAGTAAGAGAACAGTATATCAGACCATTGATTGAATGTGAGAGAAAAGAGATTGAAGACTATTGTGAGGAAAATCATATAGAGCCTAGAATGGATAAAACCAATTTTGAAAATATTTATACCAGAAATAAAATCAGGAATGTGGTAATTCCCTATATACAACAAGAATTTAATCCCAATATTATAGCAACTATGGACAGGCTTTCTAATTTGGTAACAGAACAAGAAGCATATATAAAAAAACAAACTAAAATTGTGTATGAGAAAATTCTGTTAGAGGAAAACATACCATTTCATCAAAATCTGAAGTCAAAAGAAAATAAAGAAGAACAAACAAATAAAAAAAGAAATGAAGAAATGTTTCAGAATACAAATGACAAAGAATACATTATATTAGATTTAAAAGAATTTAACAAACAAGAAAAAGTAATAAAATCTAACTTGATTCTATATACTATAACAAGACTTTTTCATACAACTCAAGGAATTGAAAAGATACATATTGAAGATATTATCAAATTATGTGCCAATAATATAGGAAATAAATTCTTAATGCCAAATAAACATTTAAAAGTTTTTATAAAAAATGGCAAAATAAAATTTTCTAAGGAAATATGAGTAGCCGTAATATTTTGGAAAATACATACAATTTGTAACAAAAAAGAAATACAAAAAACTATTGAAAAAGAAAAAACAATATGATAGAGTGCAAAAAGATAAAAAGAGCGTATGTTATTGAGAGCAAATCTTTCAATAGACACATGCGAAAATACAAGTAAACATCAAGAAGAAAGAGGAGGAATTATTTTGAAAAACGGAATAAAAACATTAGCCATGTGGTTAATCATCATTGTGATTTTTTTAGTAGTGTTATCATCCATTGTAGAGAATAGTAATTCTAGATTGACTTACTCAGATTTGATAACAAATATCAATAGCAATAACGTAAAATCTATTGTTATTAATGCAGATGGAAAAACAGCAGAAGTAGAATTAAAAGATGATAATATAAGAAAAGAAACAAACATACCAGACATTGGAACATTTATGACATATGTAGAAGAATTCATAAATAATGGAAACTTTACATTAGAAGAAAAATCAGAATCTATATTTATGACATTACTTCCACTAGTAACACCATTTGCTATATTAATCATATTTATGCTTTTCTGGTTTTTAACAATGGGAGGAAGCAGTAGTGGAAACCCTGGAAACAAAACGATGTCATTCGGAAAAAGTAAAGCTAGAATGATGACACCAGCAGAAAAGAATAGAATTACATTTGATGATGTTGCAGGCGTAGATGAAGAAAAAGAAGAATTAGAAGAAATTGTACAATTTTTGAAAAATCCAAAGAAATTTACAGATATGGGAGCAAGAATACCAAAAGGTGTCTTATTAGTTGGTCAACCAGGTACAGGTAAAACATTACTTGCAAAAGCAGTAGCAGGAGAAGCAGGTGTACCATTCTTTATTATCAGTGGTTCAGACTTTGTAGAAATGTTTGTTGGTGTAGGAGCTTCAAGAGTAAGAGACTTATTTGACCAAGCTAAGAAAAATGCACCATGTATCATATTTATAGACGAAATTGATGCTGTAGGACGTCAAAGAGGTGCTGGACTTGGTGGTGGACATGATGAAAGAGAACAAACATTAAACCAATTATTAGTTGAAATGGACGGATTTGCAGAAAATGAAGGTGTTATTGTCTTAGCAGCAACCAATAGACCAGATGTATTAGATAAAGCGCTACTTAGAGCAGGAAGATTTGATAGACAAATTGTAGTAGGATTACCAGATGTAAAAGCAAGAGAACAAATATTAGAAGTGCATAGCAGAAAGAAAAGACTAGCAGATGATGTAGATTTAAAAATTATTGCAAAAAATACATCAGGATTTGCAGGAGCTGACTTAGAGAACATCTTAAATGAAGCCGCATTATTAGCAGCTAGAAGAAATATGAATGAAATAGGAATGAGAGAAATCGAAGATGCCATGGTAAAAGTAACCATGGGACCTGAAAAGAAAACAAGAGTAAGAAGTGATAAAGAAAACAAATTGGTTGCTTATCATGAAGCAGGTCATGCAGTTGTTAGCCATTATCTAGAAACACAAGACCCTGTACATGAAATATCAATCGTGCCTAGAGGAATGGCAGGAGGATACACCATGTATAGACCAACAGAAGATAAAAACTTCATGTCAAAAACAGAAATGGAAGAAAATATTGTATCACTTTTAGGTGGTAGAGTAGCAGAAGCACTTATTTTAAATGATATATCAACAGGTGCAAGCAATGATATAGAAAGAGCAACACAAATTGCTAGAAGTATGGTAACCAAATATGGTATGAGTGAAAAAATAGGAGCCATGATGCTAGGATCTAGCCAAGAAGAAGTCTTCTTAGGAAGAGACTTTGGACATACAAAAGAATATTCAGAAGAAACAGCAGCCATTATTGATGAAGAAACAAAGAGAATTGTAGATACTGGATATAATAGAGCAAAGAAAATCTTATCAGACAATGTAGATAAACTACACAAAGTAGCAGGAATCTTACTTGAAAAAGAAAAGATTACTTCAGATGAGTTTGAAGCAATTTTTACAGAACAGTAATATCGCATAGAGTTCGTTTGTCAGTGTGACATTCAATTGAAAGAGACAAAAAGAAGAAAGAAAGTAGTAAATTATATTGCTATTTTCTTTTTTTTGGGATAAAATAAACATACAAAAGAAAAATGAGATAGAGGAATGATTATGAAAGATTATTATGGAATATTAGAAGTGCATGAAAAAGCATCACCAGAAATTATCGAAAAAGCATATAAAACACTAGTAAAAAAATATCATCCAGATTTATATTCGACAGTTGAAAAGAAAGAAGCAGAGATAAAATTAAAAGATATCAATGAAGCCTATCATATTCTATCAGACAGTTTTTTAAGATCACAATATGATTTAGAAATACAAAAAGAAAGGAACCGTGCTCAAACTCAAACAACCGAAAATTCTTATAGGGAAAATACTAGAAATAATCAGCAAAATACTACTCAAAAAGGGAATCAAAATACATTAAAAAATAAAAGAAAAAAAACAAAAACAGAATCTGTTGAAAATAAAAATAATGTCGGAACAATATATGGATTGATAGATCTAATGAAAAATATATGGGACAGCAAACCACAAAAAAGAAAAAGAAAGAAAATGAATCAAACAGATTTTTTAGCAATAGGATTAACCATCATTGTGGTTCTGATTATTGGTGTGATATTATGGTTTATACCATTTACCAATGGCTGGATGAGGCAATTATTATTTGAAAATCCAATATTTGATATAATAGGTGGTCTATTTTCTTAAATTCGAAATAATTCTATTGACAATGAAAGGTCAATAAGGTATAATATATATCGTTGAATAAGGGTTATCCCAACATACAGTTTTCGTATGACCGGAAGGAGGGGAATTTAAATGTTAGAAATAAAAGTTAATAATGGTAATATAGAAGATGCTCTAAAAAGATTTAAAAGACAATGCGCTAGAAACGGAGTATTACAAGAAGTTCGTAAGAGAGAACATTATGAGAAACCTAGTGTAAAAAGAAAGAAAAAATCTGAGGCAGCAAGAAAAAGAAAATTTTAATACATATAAAAAAGAGATATTAATGTGGATTAATATCTCATTTTTTATTGAATAGAAACAATCAATTTTTTCCTATTCAATAAAAAAAGTTGTACAGAAAAATTGCTTTTTCTAGTCAACAAAAAATATAATAATAAATGAAAAAATGTGTTATAATATATAACAGAATGAATCAAAAAATAAAAAAATTGATATCTGGTATATAAGAAAATAGATTCATAAACATTCTCTTATGAGTCATACCAAATATTCAAGGAAAGGAAACATATGAACTATACAAAAAAAGAAATAAAAAAAGGAATTAAGCTTCATGTTTTAAAAACAGACAAATTCAAAACAAATTTAATGGCTGTATTTTTAACAACCAAATTAGAAAGAGAAACTGTAACAGCAAACGCACTTATTTCAGCAGTATTAAGAAGAGGAAGCAGTACTTTACAAACGCAAGAAGAAATTAGCAAACAATTGGAAGAATTATATGGTGCTAGCTTTGACTGTGGTATTGATAAAACAGGAGATAATCAAGTATTAAAATTTTATATTGAAACAGTTAATGATACCTATCTGCCACAATCAAATGAAAATATATTAAAAAGTGCTATTGATAATATTTTAGATATTATATTTCATCCATTGGTAGAAAATCATGCATTTAAAAAAGAATATGTAGAGCAAGAAAAAAAGAACATGAAACAAAGAATCGAAGGAAGAATTGACAATAAAAGAAGATATGCATTAGATAGATGTATAGAAGAAATGTATAAAGGAAAACCATTTGGATTATATAGATTTGGTTATGTAGAAGATTTAAATCATATTAATGAAGTCAATTTATATGAAAGACATCAACAATTAATAAAACAATGTAAAATCGATATTTTTGTTTCAGGAAATATAAATGATGAAGTAGAAACAATCATAGCAGAAAATCAAAATATAAAAGCTTTAGAAGAAAGAGAACCTGACTATAATACAGAAAGTGAAAAAAATACAGTAAAACAAGGCGAAAAAATAGAAACAATGGATGTTATGCAAGGAAAACTAGTCGTAGGTTTAGATGTCAATTCACAAAGTGAAGACGAAAAATATAATGCCATTATCTATAATACGATTTTGGGAGGAAGTGCAAATTCTAAAATATTCCAAAATGTCAGAGAAAAAGCAAATTTAGCATATGAAGCAGGTTCTAGATATTTCAAATACAAAGATAATATATTTGTAAATTGTGGAATTGAAATAACAAATTATGAAAAGGCATTAAATTTAGTAAAACAGCAAATAGAAGATATAAAAAACGGAGATTTTACAGATGAAGAAGTAGAAAATGCAAAGAAAATGATCATCTCATCAATCGAATTGATTGATGATGAACAAGATACCAGTATTACGTATTATTTTGGACAAGAAATGTCTGGAAATGAGAAATCAGTTGAAGATTATATAGAGAGAATGAAAAAAATAAATAAAGAGGATGTTATTGAAGTAGCCAAAAAAGTAGAAATCAATACGATATATTTTTTAAGAAATTAATGATGATGGGAGAAAAAATAAATGCAAGTGATAGAAAATTCAAAAGTAAAAGAAAAGTTATATATAGAAAAATTAGAAAATGGCTTAACAGTCATGATCATTCCAAAAAAGGGAATGAAGAAAAAATATATGATATGGGGAACAAATTATGGTTCTAATGAAAATGTATTTATCGTTCCTGGGGAAAATACAAAAACAGAAGTCCCAAATGGGATTGCCCATTTCTTAGAACATAAATTGTTTGAACAAGAAAATGGTACCAATAGTTTAGATACACTAACAGCACTTGGGGTAGAGGCCAATGCATTTACAACAAATGATACAACTGCATATTTGTTCTATTGTACAGATAATTTTTATCCAGCAATGGATGAATTAATGGACTATGTCCAAAATCCTTATTTTACAGATGAGAATGTAGAAAAAGAAAAAGGAATTATTGGACAAGAAATTATGATGTATGATGATTCTCCAGATTGGCAGGTTTATCTAAATGCTATGAAAATTTTGTATCATAATCACCCAATGAAAATTGATGTTGCAGGAACAATAGATTCTATTAGTAAAATTGATAAAGACATTTTATATAAATGTTATGATACATTTTATAATGTATCTAATATGGCAATTGTTGTTAGTGGAGATTTTGAACCAGAGAATATATTGGAAGAAATCAAGAAAAGATTAAAGGAAACGAAAACAAATGGTAAAATCCAAACATTTTATCCAGAAGAACCAGAGACCATTGTTAAAGAAAAAATAGAGCAAAAAATGGAAGTAAGTCAACCTATGTATACAATTGCTATCAAGGTAAAACCAACAGATAAGCCAGAAGAAATGATAAGAAGAGACATTGCTATTCAAATCTTATTAGAACTTTTAGTAGGAAAAAGCTCAAAATTATATAAACAATTATATGATGAAGGTGTCATTTCTGGAGGAATTGGAGGAACTTATGAATTCTCAGAAAACTATGCACATGTCTTAATTTCAGGACAATCAAATGAGCCAGAAAAAGTATATCATCGTATAAAACAAGAAATTGCTAGACAAAAACAAGAAGGTCTTTCTGAGCAAGATTTTTACAGAATCAAAAAGAAAATATATGGTGGATATGTAAAAGACTATGATGATATTGAAAATATTTCCAATACGTTTTTAACAAACTATTTTATGGGAATTAACAGTTTAGATTATTTAAATCAAATTGATAATATCGATATGGAATTTATAGCACAAGTGCTAAATGATATCTTTAAAGAAGATAAAATGGCAATCTCTATTGTCAAAAATGAAAAATAATTTTTATCTAAAACTGTAGTTTTAATAAAAAAGATGAAAAAATACGTTATAAAAAATAACACAAAAAAACAGTATTAAGGGAAGAAAAATCCTAATACTGTTTTTTTCTATTTGTTACTGTCGAAAATTGTAAAAATGGGTCGTACGAAACTTGACAAAAACAAGTGAAATAGCTTGACTGAGAGATTTTTGTGTGTTAATTTATAGATATACAGAAGATAAATTAGGAAAAAGGAGAGATAGATATGTTAAATGATGAAATTTGTAAATTACGTGATAAATTAAATAAAAGTATAGAAGAAGGAAAAGATTATCATATTATTTATAAGCTTAGCGTAGAGCTTGATGAACTTATTGCGTCTTATTATCATAAAGATAATAAAAAAAAACCGGTAATAGCATTCACTTAAAAAAATAATTCCCTACAATGTTGTGTTGTAGGGAATATTTTTGCCCAAAACCACTTGAAAAAAATGCAAAAATGTTATATAATTTTTTGCCAAGTGAGAGGTAAAAAATTATGGAAATAAATAAACATATCATAGATAATTTATGCGAAGATGCGGGGACGGCTAGGACGAGAAAAGCACATGAATATGTAGAAGAAGGAAGAGTAGATATTATTGATTTTGAGTATCAAAATTCACTAAATTTTGAGATTAAAGGAAGTGTGTATGGGAATGAAGAGTACCATACATATATTCTTGTAAAAAATGGTGAAGTAGAAGATATTACTTGTGATTGTCCAGATTATTATAACCATTATGGGATTTGTAAACATACATTAGCTATGGTATTAAAATTTACAGATAATGAAAACCATAAAGAAGAAACAAAAGAATCTGCAAGTGACAAAAGACTAGAACATAATTTACCTTCTAGCTATGACAAATATAGAGGATTTAAACAAATTGTCAATATATTTTACAATGAAGAAATTGAAGGTATTGATGAGGAAGAAACAGAGTTAAAAGAACAAGGAACGATTAAATTAGAACCAGAAATTTTTTATGATAAATTCACAGGAGATATGAAGGTTGAATTTAAAGTTGGAAATAAAAGAATGTATAAAATTAAGAATTTGTCAGAGTTTTATACAAGAATGTTAAATAAAGAATTATATCGATATGGACAAAAATTGCAATTTGTTCATACAAGAGAAAGTTTCGAAAAAGAAAGTTTACCATTATTAGATTTTTTAATGAAATATGCAGAAATTATCAAATATGCAAACTCTAACTCTAATAGCAATTATCGTTTTTATGGAAATGCTTTAAGTGAGACCAATATTATCTTAAGCAATAGTGGAATTGATGATTTATTTGAAATTCTAAAAGGAAAACAAGTTAGTTTCCAAAAAGAGTATAATCAAACACAAATAGAATTTACAGAAGAACAACCAGATATTCAATTTAAGCTAAGAAAAATGGATGAAGATAATTATGAAATCATACCAAATGTGGAAATTTATAAAATTTCTATATTAAAAGGAAAAACATATAAATATGTATTAGATGAGCACAAATTATATCGATGCAATAAAAAATTTGAAAAAGCAAATTTAAAATTATTAGAAATTTTTAGACAAAATTATATGACAGAAGTAAAGTTGGGAAAAGAAGAATTGTCACAGCTATTTTCTGTGATTATCCCAAAAGTAAAAAATGCGATAAAATTAGAAAATATATCTGAAGAAGAAATTGAACAATATAAACCAAAAACATTAATCACAAAAGTATATTTAGATTTTGATGATCATGATTATTTAATAGCAGATGTCAAATTTTGTTATGATCATCAAGAATTTAATCCTTTAGATGAAAAACAAAAAATAGAAATACCAAGAAATATGATAAAAGAAACCAAGGCATTAAATATTTTTCGTAAAACAGGATTTATGCTAGATGTCAAAAATCTAAGATTTATCTTACCAGACAATGATAAAATCTATCAATTTTTAACCCAAGACATTCAATATTATATGCAGAACTTTGAAGTTTTAGTAACAGAAAACTTTAAGAAAAAACAAATTAGACAACCCAAAATGGGAACGATTGGTGTAAAAATAGAAAATAATTTACTTTCTATCGATTTACAAAATCTAGATATTGATGTAAAAGAATTAGAAAAAATTATGCAAAAGTATAATTTGAAAAAGAAATATTATCGATTAAAAGACGGAAGTTTCTTAGAATTAGACGATAATAAAGAATTAGATTTTATCGATAAATTGGTTACTGGAATGGATATTGCATATAAAGATTTAGAAGAGGGAGAAGTTAATCTTCCTATGTACAGAAGTTTGTATCTAGAAGAATTATTAAAAGGAACAAAAGGACAGCAGGTTATCAAAAATGAAAATTATAAAGATATTGTTCATGAATTAGATAAAGATAATGAAAATGATAAAATTAAAGTGCCAGAAATATTGGAAAATACGTTAAGATATTATCAAAAAATAGGATTTAAATGGTTAAAAACCTTAGACAAATATAAATTTGGTGGAATATTAGCAGATGACATGGGATTAGGAAAAACAGTACAAATGCTATCCATTATTGTAGACTATGTACAAAATACTAAGAAAGAAGAAAGAAGAACCAGTATTGTTATATCACCAAGTTCTTTAGCATTAAATTGGCAAAACGAAGCTGAAAAATTCACAGGAGAATTACGTACATTAGTTATTAATGGCACATTATCAGAGAGAAAAAGAAAAATTACAGATATTGAAAATTATGATTTGGTAATCACTTCTTATGATTTATTAAAACGTGATATAGAATTATATAAAGACAAAAATTACTGTTTCAGATTTATGATTGCAGATGAGGCACAATATTTAAAAAATAGTAATACCCAAAATGCAAAATCAATTAAAAAAATTACTGCAGATACCAAATATGCTTTAACAGGAACACCAATTGAGAATTCTTTGGCAGAATTATGGTCAATATTTGATTATATTATGCCAGGATACTTATTCTCATACAAGAAATTTAAAAATCTTTATGAAACACCAATTGTGAAAGAAAATAATACACAAGCATTAAACAAATTAAAGATGTTAATAGAACCATTTATTCTAAGAAGAACAAAAGCAGAAGTATTAACAGAATTACCAGAAAAAACTGTAACGGTTCTAAACAATGAAATGGAAGAAGGACAGAAAAATCTATATGTTTCATATTTAGCACAAGCGAGAGAAGAGGTAGCAGAAGAAATCAACTTAAATGGAATCGAAAAAAGCCATATCAAAATCTTATCAGTATTAACCAGATTAAGACAAATTTGTTGCCATCCAAGTCTATTTATAAAGGACTATGCAGGTGGAAGTAGTAAACTAAATCAATGTATGGAAATTGTAGAAGACGCTGTTAAAGGTGGACACAAAATCTTATTATTTTCTGGATATACTTCAATGTTTCCAATTATTGAAAAAGAATTGCAAAAATTAAATATAAAATACTTTAAACTAACAGGTGCAACAAAAGTAGATGAAAGAATGGATTTAGTCGACGAATTTAACGAAAATCCAAATATAAAAATATTTTTGATTTCTTTAAAAGCAGGAGGAACAGGTCTAAACTTAACAGGAGCAGATATGGTAATCCATTATGATCCATGGTGGAATTTGTCTACAGAAAATCAAGCAACAGATAGAGCATATAGAATTGGACAGAAAAATAATGTACAAGTATATAAACTCATTACAAAAAATTCAATTGAAGAAAAAATATATGAATTACAACAAAAGAAAGCAGAATTAATTGACAATATGCTTGATACAAAAACATCATTTATTAATACATTGTCTAAAGAGGATATTATGAAATTATTTGAAGAATAAAGTTTTTATTCACTTGATTTGATTGAAAGATAAAACTCAAAGAAAGGATAAAGTATGAAAAATTATATAACTATTATCGGTGGAGGATTAGCAGGGACTGAAACTGCTTATCAAATTGCTAAAAGAGGAATAAAAGTAAAACTATATGAAATGAAACCAATAAAATATTCACCAGCACATGTCAATAAAAACTTGGCAGAAATTGTATGTAGTAATTCTTTTAAATCGAATTTATTAACAAATGCATGTGGATTACTAAAAGAGGAGTTAAGAAGATTAGATTCTTTGTTAATCAAAATAGCGGATGAAACAAGTGTACCTGCAGGACAAGCATTAGCCGTGGATAGAGAAGTATTTTCAGAAAGAATAACAAAGGCTATTGAAGAAAATGAAAATATAGAAGTTATTCATGAAGAAATTACGAATATTGAGAATATAGCAAAAGAAGGAATTGTTATCATTGCCACAGGACCATTAACATCAGAAGGATTGGCAAAGGATATCCAAAAAATAACAAGTCAAGATAAGTTATACTTTTATGATGCAGCAGCACCAATTGTCAACAAAGATAGTATAAACTTTGATATTGCCTTTTATGGAGATAGATATGCACAAGAAAAGAAAAAAGAAGAAAGTATAGAAGATTGGAAAAAACGATTAGAAGAGGAAAAATCAGAACAAAGTTATATAAATCTTCCTATGAATCAAGAGGAATATGAAAATTTTGTAAGAGAATTAACTAATGCAGAAGTTGTAACATTACATGATTTTGAAAAAAGAGAAATTTTTGAAGGCTGTATGCCAATAGAAATTATGGCAAAGAGAGGATTAGATACTTTACGATTTGGTCCATTAAAACCAGTTGGATTTGATGATCCAAGAACAGGAAGAAGACCATATGCAGTTGTACAATTAAGGCAAGATGATAAACAAGCTACTATGTATAATATGGTTGGATTTCAAACCAATTTAAAATATGGAGAACAAAAAAGAGTGTTTTCTAAGATACCAGGATTAGCAAATGCAGAATTTGTAAAATATGGTGTTATGCACAGAAATACTTACATTAATTCTACAGAATTATTAGATGAAACATACAACTTAAAAAGTAATCCTAACATTTATTTTGCAGGTCAAATTACAGGTGTAGAAGGATATGTAGAATCAATTTCATCTGGAATGGTGGTTGGCTTAAATGCTGTACTTCAGTTTAAAAGCATGCAAAGTGAAAGTATAGATGTATCAAAAGAAAGTAACATACAGAAAAAAGAGGAGCAGTTTAATACAAATGAGTCATCAGACCTATTAACGGCAGAACCAAAAATAAGAAGTAAATTGACTTTTTCTGAATATACGGTAATTGGTGCATTAGCCAAATATATTTCAACACCAAACACAAAATTTCAGCCGATGAATGCTAATTTTGGCATTCTGCCAGAATTAGAAGGAAAGAAAATAAAAGATAAAAAAGCAAGATATATGAAATTGGCAGAAAGAAGTTTAGAAACTTTAAAAAATCTTTTATTTTAGTATTAATTATAGATAAAAAAATAAAAAAATTCATTGACTTATGATATGAAAGATGATAAAATATATACCGTTATGATAGATTGCATGTAATATGCAATTCCGTAACGGTATATTTATTTTATATGAGACAAATATTTCAAAAATATGACAAAAAATTTCATATAAAATAAATAAAAAATTAAAATCAGGAGGTGAAATTTAAGTGCCAACAATTAATCAATTAGTAAGAAAAGGAAGAAAAACAGGAGTAACAAAATCAAAATCTCCAGCTTTACAACATGGATGGAACTCAAAAAACAAGAGATTAACAAACAACAGAGCTCCACAAAAAAGAGGAGTTTGTACAGTTGTTAAAACAGTTACACCTAAAAAGCCAAACTCAGCTTTAAGAAAAGTTGCCAGAGTTAGACTTTCAAATGGTTATGAAGTAACATCATACATTCCAGGTATCGGACATAACCTACAAGAACACAGTGTTGTATTAATCAGAGGTGGTAGGGTAAAAGACCTTCCAGGTGTTAGATACCATATCATCAGAGGAACATTAGATACAGCAGGTGTTAAAGACAGAATGCAAGCGCGTTCTAAATATGGAGCTAAAAAACCTAAAAAATAATTAAAATAAATGAAATCAGGCATCTTGCACATTTTTGTCTCTTATATAGCCTTTGATGTACAAAAAGTACACATTCAGTCTATATAATTCAACAAAAATGCACAATATACCTAATTTGCTTTATTTTAAACAAAACAAATTGAAAGAAGAAACTTGCTTTGAATTTGTTTTTAATAAATAAGGTTAAAAGCAAAAAGAAAAATAAATGCAAAAGAACTAGTGCTTGTACTCTTACTAAAATTTAAGGTACTTAAATTTAGATAGAATATATAGCACTATGCGGGAAAGGAAACTTTTCAGAGTACCTAGAATGCTCTAGTGAGTATTCATAAATTATTTTAAGGAGGGAAGAATAGTGCCAAGAAAAGGATATGTAGCAAAAAGAGATGTTTTACCAGATCCAATATACAATAGCAAAGTTGTTACAAAATTAGTAAACAATATCATGTTAGATGGTAAAAAATCTGTAGCACAAAGAATTGTATATGATGCATTTGACATCATAAAAGAAAAAGAAGGAAAAAATCCACTAGAAGTTTTTGAAGCGGCTTTAGAAAATGTTATGCCAGTTCTTGAAGTTAAAGCAAGAAGAGTTGGTGGTGCAACATACCAAGTTCCATTGGAGATTAGACCAGAAAGAAGACAAACTTTAGGTTTAAGATGGATTGTAACTTATGCTAGAAACAGACATGAAAAAACAATGGCTGAAAAATTAGCAGGTGAATTAATTGATGCTGTAAACGGAAACGGTGGAGCATTCAAGAAGAAAGAAGATACACATAGAATGGCAGAAGCTAATAAGGCTTTCGCACATTACAAATGGTAAAATTTTGATTGAAAACGGTAATCTGCACATTTTGGTTATCCAGTCCAGATTTCGACGTACCATTGTACGCCTTCAACCTGTACTGACTAATCCAAAATGCACATCTTACCATTTTGAATCAAAATTTAAAAAAATACAAAATAAAATTTATCTAAACAATAAAATTTAATAAATTCGAATTTTAGCTAGGAAAACGAGCAAAAATATTTGAAATAATACTGAAAATATTTTTGAGAAGTTTGACAACGCTAAAAACGAATTTAGTAAATTTTAAATATAGAGAGGGGGAAATAAAGAAATGGCAGGAAGAGCATACCCACTTGAAAGAACAAGAAATATAGGAATAATGGCTCATATTGATGCTGGTAAAACAACAACAACAGAGAGAATATTATTCTATACAGGAAAAACTCATAAAATAGGAGAAGTTCATGAGGGTGCAGCAACAATGGACTGGATGGAACAAGAACAAGAAAGAGGTATTACAATTACATCTGCTGCTACAACATGTTTCTGGAATAATAATAGAATTAATATTATTGATACTCCAGGACACGTTGACTTTACAGTAGAAGTTCAAAGATCTTTAAGAGTCCTTGATGGTGCCGTTACAGTTTTAGCTGCTAAAGGTGGAGTTCAACCACAAACAGAAACAGTTTGGAGACAAGCTGATAAATACAAAGTTCCAAGAATGGTATATGTTAACAAAATGGACGTTACAGGTGCTAACTTTGAATTATGTATTGACCAATTAAAAAATAGATTAAAAGCAAATGCAGTAGCAATCCAATTACCAATTGGAGCAGAAGACAATTTTAAAGGAATTGTTGATTTAATTAAAATGAGAGCTTTTATTCATAAAGATGACTTAGGAAGAGAAATTGAAGAATGTGACATTCCAGAAGATATGATGGAAGATGCAAAAAAACATCGTGATATTATGATAGAAGCTGTTGCAGACCAAGATGAAGAATTAATGATGAAATATCTAGAAGGTGAAGAACTAACAGAAGAAGAAATTAAACGTGGTTTAAGAAAAGGAACAATTGATAACACAATCGTTCCAGTATGTTGTGGTTCTTCATACAAAAACAAAGGTGTACAAGAATTATTAAATGCAATTGTTGATTATATGCCATCACCATTAGATATTCCACATATCAAAGGTGTTGACTTAGATGGTAATGAAGTTGAAAGAGTAACTTCTGATACAGAACCATTTGCAGCATTAGCATTTAAAATTGCAACAGACCCATTTGTTGGAAAATTATGTTTCTTTAGAGTATATTCAGGTACATTAGAATCAGGTTCTACTGTATTAAACTCTAATAAAGATAAAAAAGAAAGAATCGGAAGAATCTTACAAATGCACTCAAATCACAGAGAAGATATTGACAAAGTATATGCTGGTGATATTGCAGCTGCAGTAGGATTAAAAGAAGTAACAACAGGAGATACACTATGTGATATCAACAACCCTGTTATTCTAGAATCAATGGAATTCCCAGAGCCAGTTATCGATATCGCTATCGAGCCTAAAGATAAAGTAGCTCAAGAAAAAATGGCAATTGCATTGACAAAACTTGCTGAAGAAGATCCAACATTTAAAACATATACAAACCAAGAAACAGGACAAACTATCATTGCTGGTATGGGTGAATTACACTTAGATATCATTGTTGATAGATTAAAAAGAGAATTCAAGGTTGAATGTAATGTTGGTAAACCACAAGTTGCTTACAAAGAAACAATTAGAAATAAAGTAAAAGTTCAAGGTAAATTTATTCGTCAATCTGGTGGTAAAGGACAATATGGTGA
>CALXEX010000036.1 GCA_944387445.1 uncultured Clostridia bacterium
TTAGAAGAAATACCTAAGATCAAAAAGCAATTAGAAGAAATACCTAAGATCAAAAAGCAATTAGAAGAAATACCTAAAATGAAAAAACAATTGGAAGAAATACCAAAAATGAAAAAACAATTGGAAGAAATACCCAAAATGAAAGAGCAGTTAGAAGAATTACCAAAAATCAAAGAAGAATTAATACCTACAATGCAACAAGATATACTGCAAATTAAGGAAATATTAAAAGAAATACCAGAAATTAGACAAGAGTTACGTAATATTAGTGGTTCTGTAGCAAGAATAGAAGTAGAACATGGAGAAAAGTTAGCAATTCTATTTGATGCATTCAAAGTAAATACAGAAAAAATTGAAGAACAAAATAAAAGAATCACAAAATGTGAAAACACATTAGAAAAACATGATCATCAACTTTATATCTTAAATTCAAAAGTTCAAAATGAATAAAAGCCTATTAGTGTGCTTTTATAACTAACAGGCTTTTATGAAATCTATTATAATATCATCATATTATTTTTAATTTTTTAATACATTTTTTATAATCATTTTATTTTTCAATATTCTCATTAATAGGTAAATTATATTTTCCTGGAACGACAGGATTATTAAAGAAAATTTATCATTATTTATCTTTTTATTTTTTAAATTTTTTAAAGATTAAGATCAGAATGCCAATTCTTATTTTTTAATATTATATAAGTTAAAAAATAGAAATTTTAAGAAAAAGTACCTATTAAAATCCAATATAAGCCAAACTTGAAATAAAGAATAAAAAATGATAGAATGCAAGATGAGGTGAAAAAAACATGATAGATATGTTAATCGCTAGAAAAGCATTTGCAGATTACGTAAAAAATTATGATATTCAAAATGATAAAATAAAACTAAAAGTGGAACATATAGAAAGAGTATCACAAATTGCAAAAAAATTATCTATGAAATTAAATCTAAATGAAGACGATATAACATTAGCTGAATTAATAGGATTACTTCATGATATAGGAAGATTTGAACAAATAAAAAAATTTAATACATTTAATGATAGAAAAAGTGTTAATCATGGAGAATTGGGAGTACAGGTTTTATTTAATCAAAAAGATGGAATCATTAGAAATTTTATAAAAGATACGCAATATGATGAGATTATCAGAAAAGCAATTATAAATCATAATAAAGATGCATTAGATATTCCAAAAGATTTAACAAAACAAGAACTATTGCATACGAAAATTGTGAGAGATAGTGATAAGACAGATATATTATATATATTAACATATGCTGAAAAGGAAACTGTTTGGGAAAAGGATGATTTATCAGATGATTTCATTAGTGACGAAATTTATAAAGATTTTATGGAAAAAGGAAGAATAGATTACGGTAAAAAGAAATCAAGTGTTGATAGTTTAATAGGACATTTTGCATATATTTTTGATTTTAATTTTCCAGATACTATCCAATACATAAAAGAACAAAATTATATAGAAAAAATATATAATCGATTTGAGTTTCATGATCCAAAAACGAAGAAGCAATATGAAAAAATATATGAGAAAGTATTAAAATATATGGAAACAATATAATAAAGAAATATAGAGAGGAAAAAACACGAAAATGGTAGATTTAGAAAGAGCAAAAAATGAATTTATAACATATTCTCAAAAATATGATTTGGAAAATACGCGTTTAAAAATAAAGCAATTACATTCATTAAGAGTTATGGAAGTATCCAATAAAATTGCTAAAGGTATAGAATTAAATGAGGAAGAAATAAACATTGCTACTTTAATAGGTTTATTACATGATATAGCAAGGTTTGAACAATTTACCCAATATGGTACATTTAGAGATAGAGAAAGTATCGATCACGGGGATTTTGGTGTAGAAATTTTAAAAAAGGATGATTATATTTATAAGTATATTATGGATAACAAATATATAGATATTATATATTTGGCAATAAAAAACCATAATAAATATCAAATAGAAAACGGACTTAATCCAAAACAAGAAATGTTTTGTAAGATAATAAGAGATGCAGATAAAATAGATATTTTATATGAAACAGTAAATATTTTTTATAAAGAAAACGAGATAGAAGAAATTAATCATTCAATCGTAGATGATGAAATTTTATCTAAAATATATGAAAAGAAAACAATTAACAGAAATGATTTTAAAAAAAGAGGAAAGTTGATTAGTGTATTGGTTATGTTAGCATTTCTGTTTGACATAAATTACAAAACTTCTTTTGAAATGATTTATCAAGAAAATTATATAAACAAGATATTTCAAAAATTTGATTTTAAAGATGAGCACATGAAACAAAAAATGAAAGAAATACAAGTATTTTTAAATCAATATATCGAAGAAAAAATAAAAGGATGATAGAATTGAGCAAAAAATTAATTATAACTGAAAAACCATCTGTAGCAATGGAATTTGCTAAAGCATTAAAAATAACGACAAATAGAAAAAATGGATATCTAGAATCTAATGATTGGATTATTACTTGGTGTGTGGGTCACTTAGTTACCATGAGTTATCCAGAAAAATATGATGAAAAATTAAAGTTTTGGAGATTAGACACTTTACCATTTATACCAGAAGAGTGGAAATATGAAATTATACCACAAGTGCAAAATCAATTTAACATTGTACAACAATTATTGCAAAGAGAAGATGTAGAAGAAATATATAATGCAGGGGACTCTGGAAGAGAAGGAGAGTATATACAAAGACTTGTATTTATGATGGCAAAGCCAAATCCAAAAGCAAAAATGAAAAGGGTCTGGATAGATTCTCAAACCGAAGAAGAAATCCTAAGAGGTATTCGAGAAGCAAAAGATATGTCAGAATATGACAGTTTATCAGATAGTGCGTATTTAAGGGCAAAAGAAGATTATTTAATTGGAATCAATTTTTCTAGACTACTATCTATCATATTTGGAAGAAGATTGGCACAAAATATCCATGAAGATAGAGCTTCTATTTCTGTAGGAAGAGTTATGACTTGTGTGTTAGGAATGGTCGTATCTCGTGAAAGAGAAATTCGAAATTTTGTGAAAACAAAATATTATAAGATTATAGGAGAATTCGGAGAAGAACAAGCTTCTTTTAAAGCAGATTGGAAGGCAACAGAAAAATCGACCGTATGGGAGTCTCCTAAATTATATAATGAAACAGGATTCAAAAAAGAAAAGGATGCGAAAGAATTTATTGTTAGTTTAAGTAATAAAAAAGCAGTTATCACAGAATTAAAAAAATCAAAACAAAAAGAAAATGCACCATTATTATTCAATTTAGCAGAAATTCAAAATGAATGTACCAAACGATTTAAAATAAAGCCTGATGAAACATTAGAGATTATCCAAAATTTGTATGAAAAAAAACTGGTTACCTATCCTAGAACAGATGCGAGAGTCTTATCAACAGCCGTTAGCAAGGAAATTAATAAAAATTTAAATGGAATCGCAAAGGGTTGCAAAAATGAAGAAATACAAGGATATATCAAAAAAATGGTAGAAGAAAAATATTCTACGAATTTAGCAAAAACCAAATATGTTAATGATAGTAAAATAACAGACCACTATGCGATTATTCCAACAGGGCAAGGATATGAAAATTTTAATGGATTACCACAATTGCAAAAAGATATTTATTTGGTGATTGTAAAACGTTTCTTAGCGATTTTTTATCCACCAGCAGAATACAATAAGATTCAATTAACAATTGAAGTAGAAATGGATAAAGAGAAAAAAGAAACATTTACAACAAGTGGAAGAGTTTGTATCAATCAAGGATTTTTAGAAATTTTAAAACCAGTAGATAAAGAAAATAAAAAGAAGAAATCCACAAATGGTGAGCAAGATGTGGAAAATAAAGAGGAAGAAAACAAGAATAGTGAAAATAAATCAGCAGATTTAGAAATCCTAAAGAAATTGAAGAAAGGACAAGAAGTATTCATTAAGAATTTTGAAATCAAAGAAGCAGAAACTTCACCACCAAACAGATATAATTCAGGTTCCATTATTCTAGCAATGGAAAATGCAGGAAAGCTAATAGAAGAAGAGGAATTAAGAGAACAAATAAAAGGTGCTGGAATTGGAACAAGTGCCACAAGAGGAGAAATTATTAAAAAACTAGAAAAGATTAATTATATAGAAATTAATAATAAAACACAAATCATTACACCAAGTCAAAAAGGAGAATATATTTATGATATTGTCATGCAATCTATGCCTGATATGTTAAATCCCAAATTAACAGCTAGTTGGGAAAAGGGATTAGATATGGTAGCCAAAAAAGAAATCAAGCCAGAAGAATTTATGACAAAATTAGAGAATTATATCAATAGTAAATTTAATAAATTGGTTGTCAAGATGTAAATCCTTAACACGGAAAATGCTAAGTTTGGAAAAAGTCATATAATAAGAAAAAAGAAAACAAGAAATCCAACTCGATAAGAGTCAGATTTCTTGTTTTTTAGAACTCTATTTCAGAGTCCTAATTTTTGCATGCCCATGCTCTTTGAATATGTTTGAAAGTATCAAGCATATCCAAAATCCGAAGCTCAGGAGATGTAATTGTCGATACCGACAACCGTTCTCCTTTTAACTGCCAGATAATGATACATGTATTACCTGGTAGAGCATTACCATATAACCATGACTGTTCCACCAGTGCTATCACAGGATGACCTGTAGAAACACTTCCACATAATTGTAAGACAGACGATTCAATTTCTGTCTCAATGCCATAGACTTTTTCTAAAATTTTGTCAAAGGCAAGTGTCAGCATGCCATCTTCTGTTCGATAACCATTACGGACAAGTACTCCACATATACTTTCCAGGCTTTTTGAAATACCAAAATATTCCAAAATCATCTTGAAAGTACATGGAATAGCCCCTATCTCGACCACATCTTTACCAGAATAACCTTCTGCTAAAGGAACACCCTCAGCATTATACAAACTTTCTGGACACTCTGGGTCACAGCAAGGAGAAGGAATGGGTTTCTCCAATTCACTGTGAAAAGAGAATTCGAGCCTGTCAAGAAGCAGTATGCTATTAGCCCATTCAGCTTCTGTTTCTTTTAGTTTGCTCCGGTAAGCCTCAGATATCTGAGGTTGTAAATTTGCACCTAATCCGGTGTCTTCTTTTAAGGCTTGCAACATAATAAAATCCTCCTTTTCGTTTTGAGGGAATATCTCCCCTCTATGCTGCATAGGTTAATACGTGACAGATACAGTATATCATAAAATAGATGTAAATTCAATGAATGTAAAACTATTGAATATTATAACAAATAATAACAAACAGTAATAAGAAATTTTGTTAAAAGTATTTATATTTTCCAAAAAAAGTAGTATAATATATAAATCAGATTTATGCTTCAAGGAAGGAATGCAAATAAAATGAATACCATATTAGGAGAACTTGGAAAATCTCGGGAAGTTTGTAACATTGGTAAATCAAATAGAAAAAGAAAAAAGTCCGATAATGTTATCGGGCTTAACTGGCGTGGGAATGGTAGAACTATTAGCTAGTATCAATGAATATGCCAAAAGACCAATCTTAATTGTTACATATAATGAAATTCAAGCAAAAGAAATTCTAGAAAATTTAAAAGCATTTATAGATAAGGGAGATATTTTTCCCAAAAAAGAAATTGTCACTTATGACTATATTGCAGAAAGTAAGGATTTGCCATATGAAAGAATTGAAGTCTTAAGTAAAATTAAAGAAGAGAGAAGTCCAATCATAGTAACAACAATAGAAGCTTTAATGCAAAAATTACCACCAAAAGATGTACTATTCAAAAACTTGTTACATTTCAAAATAGGAGATGTTTATTCATTAGAAGATATAAAGAAAACTTTAGTTAACTTAGGATATGTGAGATGTGACTTAATAGAAGGTAGAGGACAATTTAGTGTTAGGGGTGGCATTTTAGATATTTCTGTTTCTGATAAAATAGGAGTTAGAATTGAATTTTGGGGAGAAGAAGTCGATTCTATTAGAAATTTTGCAATTAGTAGTCAAAGGTCAATTAATACTCTAGAAAAAGTAGAAATTTATCCAGCACACGAATACATATTAGAGCAACCTATAGAACAAGTATGTAAAAATATTAAGAATTTAAGTGTCAATGAAAAACAAAAAGAAATTGTAGAAGAAGATATAGAGCAAATTATTGGTGGAAACTATATTAGTAAAATTGATAAATATTTTGACTGTTTTTATACACATACATCTACATTGTTAGATTATTTATCTGATAAATATATCATCGCATTAGATGAAGAAAGAAAAATAGGACAAAGAACAGAAAATATTAAACAAGATAGAAAAAATCTAATCAATGCTTTGGTGGAAAAAGAAAAAATGATTCCTCAAAGTTTAGAAGATATAATTGAATATGAAGAAATCGAAGATATTTTAGAAAATGGAAAAAGAAATGTAATCTATTTAGAAAAACAAGATAGTGTAACCAATAAACAAGCAGAAAAATATGTTTTTGAATATAGAGAAGTCAATTTCTATAAAAGCGAAATTGAAAATTTATTTGAAGAATTAAAAGAAGCATTAAAGCAAAAAAAGAGTGTATATATTTTAGTTGAAAATAAAGAAAAGGCAAAGAAACTAAAAGAAATATTAGAAAAAGAAGAAATTATTTGTAAGATAGAAGAAAAATTAGATAAAACCATTGTCGTAAAAACAGTAGAAAAAGTGGTTACCATTGGAATTGGAAAACTATCTGCAGGATTTGAAAATTATGAAATTAATCAATTAGTGATTTCTGCAGATGAATTAATTAGTGGAGAAAAGAAAAAAAGAAAAGCTGTCCATTCTGCTTATACAGAAGGAGAAAAGGTTGTATTTGCTGATTTAAAAATAGGAGATTATGTCGTTCATAAAACCTATGGAATTGGTATTTATATTGGTGTCAATACCATTAAAGCAGATGGAACGATTAAAGACTATATCAAAATCAAATACAAAAATGATGATATCTTGTATGTACCAACAAACCAAATGGATATGATTCGTAAATATGTTGGTGGAGATAAAATCAATCCAAAAATTAATCGATTAGGAAGCAAAGAATGGGAAAATACCAAAACAAGAGTAAAGAAAAACTTAAGAGAAGTTGCAACAGAATTAATTGAGCTATATGCCAAAAGAGAGAAATCTCAAGGATTTGCGTTTAGCAAAGATACTCCATGGCAAAGTGAGTTTGAAGCAAAATTTCCATATCAAGAAACAGATGATCAATTACGTTGTATTGAAGAAGTTAAAAAAGATATGGAATCTAATAGACCAATGGATAGATTATTATGTGGGGATGTTGGATATGGTAAAACAGAAGTAGCGATAAGAGCAGCTTTTAAAGCAGTTATGGACCAAAAGCAAGTAGCCTATTTAGCACCTACAACCGTCTTAGCAGAACAACAATATCAAGAGTTTAAAGAAAGAATGAAAGATTATCCAATCAAAGTAGAAATTTTAAACAGATTTAAATCTGCAAAATATCAAAAAGAAGTCATCAAAGGTTTAAAATTGGGAGAAGTGGATGTTGTGGTTGGAACCCATAGAATTCTTAGTAAAGATGTGGAATTTAAAGATTTAGGATTATTAATCATTGACGAAGAGCATAGATTTGGCGTAAAAGATAAAGAAAAGATAAAACAATATAAGACCAATGTAGATGTCTTAACGATGACAGCAACGCCAATTCCAAGAACTTTACATATGTCTATTGTGGGGGTAAGAGATATGTCTGTTATCTATGAACCACCACATAACAGAAGACCTGTACAAACTTATGTATTAGAATATGATAGAGAAGTGATAAGAGAAGCAATTACAAAAGAATTAGAAAGAGATGGGCAAGTATTCTATATTTTTAATAATGTAGAAAATATTCAAAGAAAAGCAGATGAAATATCAAGACTTGTACCAGAAGCAGAAGTTTCTTATGCACATGGACAAATGTCAGGAAATCAGATTGAAGAAATCATGAATGATTTTATTCAAAAGAAATCTAATGTGTTAGTTTGTACAACCATTTTGGAGTCTGGAATTGATATACCAAATGCCAATACCATTATTGTTGAAAATGCAGATAGAATGGGATTAGCACAGCTATATCAAATACGAGGAAGAGTAGGTAGAAGTGATAGGCAAGCTTATGCATATATTACCTATAAACGAGATAAATTGTTATCAGAAGTAGCAGATAAGAGATTAAAAGCCATAAAAGAATTTACAGAATTTGGATCAGGATTTAAAATTGCGATGCGTGATTTAGAAATCAGAGGTGCAGGAAGCTTGCTAGGAGAAATCCAATCAGGACATTTAGAACAGGTAGGATATGATACGTATTGTAACTTGTTAGATGAAGTTATCAAAGAAATGAAAGGTATTGAAGTAAAACCAGAAGTGGATATCCAAATAGATTTAAATGTTACTAGTTATATTCCAGATGACTATATTTCAGATGCAAACCAAAAAATCGAAATTTATCAAGATATTGCATTATGTAAAAATGAGGAAGATATTCAAAATGTAATTGATGAAATCATTGATAGATTTGGTAATATGCCAGCAGAATTAGAAAACTTAATCGATATTGCGAGAATTAAATATTTAGCAAAGGCTTTAAATATATCAAAAATTGCAAGTAAGAAAACAGCTGTAGTGTTTACGTTTGAAGAATCTGAATTTCCTTATGATGTGGTAAAACTTGTAAAAGAATATGGAAACAGATTGAAATTTTCAGCAGGTATTAAACCAATGATTACATTAGAGATTGGTACAGATAATGAAATGAAAATTTTAAATGATGTGACAGAATTTTTGAAAACATTAACCAAATACAAAAAAGAAGAGAATGAAGAAATGGTTGACAAGAAAAATAAAGGCTTATAGAATAAAATTAGAAAAAAGAATAATGATAAAAATTATTAAATGGAAAGAGGAAAAAATATGGAAAAATCAAAAGTATATTTTACAGACTTTAGAGCAAGACCAGGATATAATTTATTACAAAAACTAGAAAAATTAATGAAAAAAGCAGGAATCGAAAATATAGATTTCAAGAATAAATATGTAGCCATCAAAATTCATTTTGGAGAACCAGGAAACTTAGCATATTTAAGACCAAATTATGCAAAAGTGGTTGCAGATGTTGTAAAAGAATTAGGTGGAAAACCATTTTTAACAGATTGTAACACTTTATATGTTGGTGGAAGAAAAAATGCTATTGACCATTTAGATGCAGCATATGTCAATGGATTTAGCCCATTTTCAACAGGATGTCATGTAATCATTGCAGATGGATTAAAAGGAACAGATGAAGCCTATGTAGATATTGATGGAGAATATGTGAAAACTGCAAAAATTGGAAGAGCCATTATGGATGCTGATATTGTTATATCTTTAAATCATTTTAAAGGACATGAAGGAACAGGATTTGGAGGAGCTATCAAAAATATCGGAATGGGATGTGGATCAAGAGCCGGAAAAATGGAAATGCATAGTAGTGGAAAACCAAATGTCATTTTAGAAAAATGTAAAAAGTGTAAGCAATGTATAAAAATTTGTGCACATGATGCGATTTCCTATAATGAAGAAGGAAAAGCAGTTATTGATCATAATAAATGTGTAGGATGTGGTAGATGTATTGGAATTTGTAATTTCGATGCTATAAAATCACCAAATGACGAATCAGCAGATATATTAAACAAAAAAATGGCAGAATATGCATTGGCAGTTGTAAAAGATAGACCACAATTTCACATTAGCTTAATTTGTGATGTATCACCAAACTGTGATTGTCATGCAGAAAATGATGCACCAATTGTTCCAAATATTGGAATGCTAGCTTCATTTGATATGGTAGCATTAGATAAAGCTTGTGCAGATTTAGTAAATAAACAAGAAGTTTTCCAAAATAGTGCGTTAGGCGAAAATATCAAAAAGAAAGTCGAAGGACATGACCATTTCCATATCAATCATCCAGATACCAATTGGGAAAGTCAAATTGAACATGGAGAAAAAATTGGTTTAGGAAGTTCTGAGTATGAGTTAATAGAAATGAGATAAGAAATTTAACCTTGCTATACACGAAAAATTTTATATAAGTCAAGACAAAAGTTAAATTTTCTAAATAATAATAAAATTCATAAAAAGGGAAATCATATATATAAATAAAACTGGAGGATTTTATGCAAATAATATCAAGTAAAGATAATGAATTTATCAAACATATTAAAAAATTAAAAGATAAGAAATATAGAGATTTGAACAATGAATATATCATTGAAGGCATTAAACTTATAGAAGAGGCCATCAATGAAGAAGCAAATATTAAACAAGTTGTTATTTGTGATGATTGTGAAAAAACATCTAATATTCCAAAAGAGCTTATGTACGAAATTGCGAAACAAGAATGTGTCTATGTTACAAGCAAACTATTTGAAAGTTTAACAGATGTCACAAACCCACAAGGCATATTAGCTGTTGTAGGAAAAAATACAATGAAAGCACCTGCAGTAGGCAGTGCAGAGCAAGAAATTGATTATAACCAAGACATCATAGTTGCATTAGATGATATTCAAGATCCAGGAAATTTAGGAACTATTTTAAGAACAGTAGATAGTATAGGAATTAATCAGATTCTAGTATCAAAAGGCACAGCAGATAGTTATAATCCAAAAGTGGTCCGTTCAACAATGGGAGCTATATTCAGAGTCAAAATCATAGAATGTGAAGATTTAGAAAGCACATTAAAAGAAATTAAAAAGCACAAATTTGAAATTGTTGTAACATCTTTACAAACGAAAAATAGTATCTATGATATAAATTACAAGAAAAAAGTCATTGTGATTGGTAATGAAGCAAATGGAGTAAAAAAGGAAATACAAAAACTAGCAGACAAAAGAGTAAAAATACCAATGCTTGGAAAAACAGAAAGCTTAAATGCTTCTGTTGCAACAGGTATCATATTATATGAATATGTTAGACAAAAAATTGTAAGATAGGGACGTGCCAAATCGTTTCATTTTGGAACGAAAGGGACAGACCTAAAGAAAGAACAGAGATTACTTAAAGAAAATTAAATGTCCAAAATGAAACGAGACATCTTTTTTGGAGTGTCTAAAAAAGAAAATAGAAGGAGCAATGAAAATGAAATTACATGTTGTATTAGTTGAACCAGAGATACCTCAAAATACGGGAAATATTGCAAGAACTTGTGCAGCGATTGGTGCTAAATTACATTTGGTACATCCTTTGGGATTTAGCATCTCAGAAAAAGCTGTCAAAAGAGCAGGTTTAGATTATTGGGATAAAGTAGATATAGAAGAACATATATCTTTTAAAGAATTTCTGAATACATATCCACCAGAAGAATATAATATGTTTTTTGTAACAACAAAGGGGAAACATGTATATTCCGAACCAGATTTTAAAAATATGGAAGAAATTTTTGTGCTATTTGGAAAAGAAACGAAAGGATTGCCAGAAGATATTTTGCAAAAATATATAGATAAAACAATTCGAATTCCTATGAGACCAACCCTAAGGTCATTGAATTTGTCGAATTCTGTTGCAATTGTGGTTTATGATATTTGTCGTCAAAAAGATTTTGAAGAATTGGAAGAAATTAGTAGCTATTTTGATTAAATTTCTTCCGAATGGTTAGTAAGAGTGTGATGCAACTAGAAAAAAACATAAAAGGGATTGAAAAATTTAAAAATACGCTATATAATAAGCTAAAACACATAAGATAAAGGAGAATACAAATGAATACATTTCAATTTGTTCCAGAAGGATGGAATGAAGAAGTTGAAAATTTAAATTTGCAAAAGATACAAGAATACAAAGAAGAAAATAAGATAGTTCAAGGAATTGTACAAAGTTGTGATGAACAATATAATTTACATATTCAATTAGGAAATCAAATAGAGGGGATTATCCCAAGATGTGAAGTAGAAAATATTCAAGAAGGCATTGCAGATGAAAGATTATGTACTGGAAAAGTGCATAAATATGTACAATTTAAAATAGAGAATATTGAAAATGATAATGAAATTATATTATCTAGAAAAAGTGTACAACAAGAAGCTTTACAATATATAAAAAATACCATGCAGATTGGAGAACAAGTAATAGGAATTGTAAAAAATATTAGACCATATGGAGCATTTATAGAAATTGGAGGAGGTATTGTTGGACTTGCACATATAGAAGATTTGTCTGTTGCAAGGATAAAAACACCATATGAAAGGTTAAAAATTGGACAAAAAGTAAAAGTTGTGGTAAAATCTATAGATAGGTATACAGGAAAAGTCAATTTGTCATATAAAGAAACCTTAGGAACATGGGAAGAAAATGCCAAGAAATTTTCTACAGGTATGAAAGTTGAAGGAATTATAAGAGAAACAGAAAAAAATAAAAATGGAATTTTTATAGAATTGACACCAAACTTGGTAGGAATGGCAGAGTATAGTGAAGGGTATAAATATGGACAAAGAGTAAATGTGTATATCAAAAAAATAGATAATGCAAAAAAGAAAGTAAAACTTTTAATTGAAAAATAGCATGATTGTAGTTTATAATTAAAAATTATAGATAATTCTAAATTTATAAGGGGGAAACAAAAATGGTAGAAGATAATGAAATCAAGGCACAAGTATCTCCATTTGCTATCAGAGAAGGTGAGATTAAAACTTTCGATGGAAAAGATGGATATGTGTCAATGAATCAAATCGTACATAAGATTAATATTGGACATATTAATGAAATCCATTTTGCAATTTTAGACTTAGTAAATGAATTTGAATTTATTACATCAAGACAGTTATATCAAATGTTAGAAATCAAAGGAATTGACCCTAAGTCACAAGACAAATTAAACAACAAGTTAGATCAATTAGTAAAATCTAAAATTTTAACAAGATATTACTTTACTTCAGATGAGGGTAAGGGAATTTATAGAATTTACTGCTTAGAAAAGATGGGAAAATATTTATTAAATTCTAAAGAAATTGATTGTAAATGGCAACCATCTGATAATACAAAACCAGTACCAATGATTAAAAAAAGATTGGCTGGAAATCAAACTTTAATTGCTTATTTAAGAAAAGTAAAAGCATTTGATAGTTATATTGTAAAACCGGCAATTACTGCTAAAGTATCAGGAAAGATATTTAAAGCAAGTGGTGGAGCAGTTAAATTGACAAAAAATAGAAAATCAATCCAATTTGTTTTTGAAGTTATTAGAAGAGAACCTGACTGGGAGAAAAAATTAGTGGAAAGAATGAGACTATATAAAGAATTCTATGAAAACTATCTTCCAGGTGATTCGGGGTTTAGTAGTATGCCACAATTAATTTTAATCTGTGAAGATGAAAAACATATGGCAGAAACTTTTAAAGAAATTGTAAAAAATCAATTAGAAATTCCACAAATTAAATTATATTTTACAACTGATTTAAGACAAAATAAAGAAACATTAGAAGATACATTAGTTGACTTTAAATTAGTGAATGGAAAATATAAAATGGAAAATATAGAATTGAAATTATTAGGAATGTAGAAAAGAAAAGTATATAAAAAATTTATGTCATTCTTCGGCTAACATTACATCATGAAGAAAAATTTTTTATATACTGTTCTTTTTTATATGACGATGTCCCAAACAGAAACGTCTCCAATGGGACAAATTTGAATATCAACTAATTCCGAGAATTGCTTTTGCGCGTTTCACATCATCACTAGTGGCATCTTTGATATCTTCTAAATCATATTTTAAACCTAATTTTGTCCATTTATATTTACCAATACTGTGATATGGTAAAATTTCTATTTTTTGGACTGTACTTAAAGTAGATATAAATTCTTTTAATTTTCGTAAATCTTGTTCATCATCTGTAATTCCTGGGACCAATACTTGTCTAATCCAAATTGGTATATGATTTTCACTTAAATATCTAGCAAAATCTAATTCCAATTTATTATCAAATCCAACTAATTCTTTACACTTTTCACTATCAATATGTTTAATATCTAATAAAACTAAATCTGTTAATGTTAATAATTGTTTTATATCATCTGTTAAAGTCACCATTCCTGAAGTATCAATACAAGTATGAATTTTTTTCTTTTTTAATTTTGTAAATAATTCAATTAAAAAGTTTACTTGTAATAAAGGTTCTCCACCAGAAACAGTTACACCACCATTTGGTGTGATATAATTTTTATATTTTAAAATCATTTTATAAATATCATCCACAGACTGATATTTTCCTTCTTTCATATCCCAAGTATCACGATTATGACAATATTTACATTGTAAATGACAACCTTGAAGAAATAATACAAAACGGATTCCAGGACCGTCAACAGCACCGAAAGTTTCTATTGAATGTACTTTAGCATAATATCTTAAATCTTTTTCATTATTTTGTATAATTTGATCGTTTTCCATAATAGCTCCTTTATTTGTCTATATTAGTAATCACATAAAAATGCAATTTGATTAGAAAAGAATAGGGATTAAAGGAGAGAGCCCTTCAATCCCTTTTTTATGTTATAAAAAATTGCTTTTTCCTATAACATAAAAACAACTAAATCCTTTCATGAATTGTTCTATTAATAACATCTAATTGTTGTTCTCTTGTTAATTTTGTGAAGTTTACAGCATATCCAGATACTCTGATGGTTAATTGAGGATAATTTTCAGGATGTTCCATTGCGTCAATTAATAAACTTCTATCAAAAACATTAACGTTAATATGATGTCCTGTTTGTTTGAAATATCCATCTAACATATTTACTAAGTTTGTTACTCTTGTTTCTTCATCTTTTCCTAATGTTTTAGGTGTAATTGAGAATGTGTATGAAATACCATCTTCTGCATAATCAAAAGGTAATTTTGCAATAGAATTCATAACAGCTAAGGCTCCATTAACATCTCTTCCATGTAATGGATTTGCACCAGGTCCGAATGGAGCACCCATTCTTCTTCCATCAGGTGTATTTCCTGTTGCTTTTCCATAAACGACATTTGATGTGATTGTAAGAATAGATAATGTATGTTTAGAATTTCTATAAGTTGGATATCTTCTTAATTTATTCATAAATGTTTTTACGATATCTACTGCAATACTGTCAACTCTATCATCGTCATTACCGAATTTAGGGAAATCGCCTTCAATTTCATAATCAACAGCAAGTCCAGTTTCATCTCTAATAACTTTTACTTTTGCATATTTAATAGCAGAAAGTGAATCAGCAACAACTGATAAACCTGCAATACCACAAGCCATGGTTCTGATAATATCTTTATCATGAAGTGCCATTTCAATTGCTTCATAACAATATTTATCATGCATATAGTGGATAGCATTTAAGGCTTTAATGTAGATTTTTGCTACATAATCCATCATTTGATTGAATTTTTCCATAACTTCATCATAATCTAAATATTCAGATGTGATTGGAGCAAATTTTGGTGTAACTTGTTTTCCAGACATTTCATCTCTACCACCATTGATAGCATATAATAAAGTTTTGGCTAAGTTTGCTCTTGCTCCAAAGAATTGCATTTGTTTACCAATTTTCATTGGAGAAACACAACAAGCAATTCCATAATCATCTCCTAAAGTGATTCTCATTAAATCATCACTTTCATATTGGATAGATGATGTTTTAATAGATAAGTCTGTTGTATATTTTTTAAATCCTTCTGGTAAATTGACAGACCATAAAACCGTTAAGTTTGGTTCTGGAGCTGGTCCTAAATTTTCTAGTGTATGAAGAATTCTAAAAGAGTTTTTTGTAACTAAAGTTCTTCCATCAATTCCCATACCACCAATACTTTCTGTTACCCATACAGGATCTCCACTAAATAATTCATTGTATTCAGGTGTTCTTAAGAAACGAACCAATCTTAATTTCATAACAAAATGGTCCATAATTTCTTGAACTTCTTCTTCTGTAAGACTTCCATTTTCTAAATCTCTTTCAAAATAGATATCTAAGAAAGTAGAAGTTCTACCAAGACTCATTGCTGCACCATCTTGAGATTTTACAGCACCTAAGTATCCAAAATATAGCCATTGAACAGCTTCTTTACTATCATGTGCAGGTCTAGAAATATCAAAACCATATTTTGAAGCCATTGCTTTTAAATCATTTAAAGCTTTAATTTGTTCACTAATTTCTTCTCTTTCACGAATGACTTCTTCAGTCATACAGTCATCATCTAATATTACTAAATCTTTTTTCTTTTCTTCAATTAATACATCAACACCATAAAGTGCAACTCTTCTATAGTCACCAATAATTCTTCCTCTACCATATCCATCTGGTAATCCAGTAAGTAAGTGAGCACTTCTAGCAGCTCTAATATCTGGTGTGTATACACTAAATACACCATCATTATGTGTTTTTCTATAGTTATGGAATATTTCTTCTACTTTATCGTCTACTTTTCTATCATAAGCAGAACATGCTTTTTCTACAATACGAATTCCTCCATAAGGCATAATTGCTCTTTTTAAAGGTGCATCTGTTTGAAGTCCTACGATTTGTTCTAAGTCTTTATCAATATATCCAGGCTCATAGGCATTTACACTAGAAATTGTTTTTGTGTCTATGTCTAAAACACCGCCTTTAGAAGCTTTTTCTTTTTTATAAAGTTCTAATACTTCATCCCACAATTTTTTTGTCTTTTCTGTAGGTCCAGCCAAAAATGTTGCATCTCCCTCATAAGGGGTGTAATTTCTTTGAATGAAATCTCTTACATTGATTTCATTTTGCCAATCGCCTTTTTCAAATCCTTCCCATTGTTCAAATTTCATAATATTAAAAACCCTCCTTAATTAAGAATAAAATGAAATATAATTAATAATCATTATTAGCAATTTCATTTAAATTTTTCTTATTTTTTAGTATTATCATTTTGACCACATAATATGATACCATATCTGTGAAATATAATCAATCCAAAATGAAAATAATTTATAAAGCTGTAAAATTTTGTCGATATAAGAAAAATATGATAGCTCAATTGTAGCAAGTTTTAACATCATATCTTTTGTATGAAGATAATAGATTCATTCTATTATTAATTACATTTACGAATTAATCATATGGATAAAACTAAAAAAAATCTGTTGCAAAAGCAACAAAAAACCAATATTTTAAAAAATATTGGTTTTAAACAAATTTATTCAGATTCTGCAATAATTTTAGCGATTTTATAAATTAATCTTTGTTTATGTGCTGGACAACTTTTTAATAAGTCAGAAAATTCTTTTGATAGATAATTTTCTGAATCACTAGAAGTACCACTTAAAATATAGCCTTCTGAAACATCTAATAGATTACAAATTTGAGTTAATCTTTTTAAATTGATATGAGAATTGCCTCTTTCAACTCTGCTTAAGAATGCAACAGAAACATCTATTTTTTCTGATAATTCTTCTTGTGTATAATTTTTAGCAAGTCTTGCTTGTTTAATTCTTTGACCAATAATATTATAATCTAATGCCATATATATCACCTTCCTATTTTATTACTAACAAATGTAAAGTATATGTTTACTATATAGTCTACGATGATACTATATAATAATAAATAAAAAAAGTCAAGGACTTTATGGCAAAAGCTAAAAATAGAAATGAATTTTGGTACAATGCAAACCTTCCTCTTAATAAGAAAGGTTTGAACTATAACGCATTTAAAAAATATATTATATAGAAAATCAAGAAAAAATTAGCAAAAAAGAGGATTTTAGAGAAAAAATGTCAATAAAAGGAAAGGAAAATAGAAAATTCTACATAATTTTGTTTTTTTATTCAAAATTATGTATACAAAATTTGAAAAAACGCAGAATATATAGTATAATATAGATTAGTCGCGTAAAAAAACATAAAGGAGAGTGGATTTTATTTTAAAAAAGAAACTAAAATTTTACACAAAAGAGTTTCTCAAATTTTTTAACATTACAATGATAGCTTTGGGGATTATTATCGCGATTATATTCATAAAATATAAACCAATGTATAAAGTAAGTATTTCTGGTGAAGAACTTGGATATGTAGAAAATAAACAAGCATTAGAAGAAACATTAAAAGAAGAAATTACAGAAAGTTCTGATAAAACAATTGAAGATATCAGCTTAAACAAAGAACCAGAATATGAGTTAAAATTAGTAAGTAGAACAGAAAATACAGAGGAGAAAGAGGTTGCACAAGAATTAAAAGAAGAAACGACAGTCACTTATAAATATTATGAAATAGCCGTGCAAGAAAATGTTGTCGAAAAAGTTAATACAAGTGAAGAAGCAGAAGAATTAGTAAATGAAATAAAAGAAGAAAATGATAGTGAAGAAATTGATTTAAGTATTGTAGAAAAATATACACAAAATGAAGAAGAGGCAGATACATCAGATTTAGAAGTAGCAAAAGCAAATGTGCAAGAAACGGTACAAACTGCTATAGAAGAAATTGCACAACAAAAAGAAGAAGAAGAAAGATGGAATGCATTACCAAGTATTAATGGTATCAAATTAGCAGTAACACCAATTGAAGGAACAATCACTTCTAGATATGGAGTAAGTAGTCGTCTTAGAAAATCAACTCATACAGGATTGGATATTTCTGCAGTTACTGGTACAGATATAAAAGTTGTGGCAGATGGTACAGTTATTAGTGCAGGATACAGTGGTTCTTATGGATATCTTGTAAAAGTAGATCATGGAAATGGTGTAGAAACTTGGTATGCCCATACAAGTAAAATGTATGTCAAAAAAGGAGATACTGTAAAAGCAGGAGATGTTATAGCAGGGGTTGGTTCAACAGGAAATTCTACAGGACCACATTTGCATTTAGAAATCAGAGTGAATGGAGAAACTGTTGATCCGCAAGATTATTTATATAATGAATAAAATACAAGCATGAAAGTGCTTGTATTTTTTTATTGAATAGGAAAAATCGAGTTTTTCCTATTCAACAAAAAAACAAAATTGCACAGAAAAATTGCTATGCA
>CALXEX010000037.1 GCA_944387445.1 uncultured Clostridia bacterium
CAAGATTGTACATATGGTGAAATATTCGCTAATAAAATAAAGCTATTTTTTAGTGAAATATTCAAAAATTATTGACACACTTTCATCAAAAATACACTATTTAGCAAGGAAGATTACGAAAAAGTAGTCATACCAACCCATACCAGCCCTAATCTTCAATCTAAATCCTAATAAATAATTATTATTTTATATATTTTATTCAAAAAAATAAAAAATATTCCTAAAACAGCAATAAAAAAATAATCTTCTAAAAACATATACCTTTTTATCAAATTGTGATATACTAATCTTGCAAAATAATTATTAGAATTAATTAAAACCTAATTTTAATAATTTATTTTCATTATAAAAATAGAGAAAGGAATGATTAAATTATGAAAAATGAATTCATTATAAAAAGATGTAAATCTTGTGGAGCAACTGTAAAAGTCATTGAAGATTGCAACTGTGAAGGTTGTGGAATCGTTTGCTGTGGTGAACCAATGGAAATTTTGAAACCAAATTCAGTTGATGCAGCTGTTGAAAAACACGTACCAAATTATGAAAAAGTAGAAGATGAAATTTTCGTTACAGTAAATCATGTAATGGAAAAAGAACATTTTATTGAATGGATTGCTTTAGTAACAGACAATAAAGAATATATGGTTAAATTATATCCAGAACAAAATGCTGAATGTCGTTTTCCTTATATCCCTGGTTCTTGCTTATATGCTTATTGCAACAAACATGGTTTATGGAAAAAAGAGGTTGAATAAGAGTTAAAAAATCCCAATAAATAAACTTATTGGGATTTTTCTGATTCTACACATGTAACGACTTTCTCTCCTATATCAGCTATAAATTCATTTACATTTTCGATACCCTTTGTGAATATAGCTATCAAATATGTATTTTATATTTTATATTTTTCACTATATGTGTTTCGTGTTTTTTATCTCAAAAATCCATTAATAATTTCCTCTTCTGCCTCTTTTTCAGATAGACCTAATGTCATCAATTTTATCAATTGCTCTCCTGCAATTTTTCCAATGGCTGCTTCGTGGATTAAGTTGGCTTCTACATTATTTGCTGTGATTTCAGGTGTTGCTGTAACGATGGCATTATCTTTTATAATGGCGTCACATTCGCTGTGTGCAAAGCATTTTTCATTTCCATATATTTTAGATATAAATTCTTGTTTTGAATTTTCTGTCGCAACAGATCTAGACGTAACATGTGTACTAGAATTTTCTCCGTTTAATTGTACATCAAATACTGTTTTGGCATATTGGCTTCCATCTGTCATGATTTTTTCTGTTACTACAAAGTTGGTATCATTTGCTAAAACACCTTTGGTTTCTCTGATTGTTGAGCTAACCCCTTTGATTTGCACACTTTCCATTTCCATGCTACTTCCTGCTTTTAAATATACTTCTGTTACTGGATTTAGAATTCTTTTTCCATCTCCACTTCCTTCTCCATAATGTTTTTCTATATATTTTACTTTTGCTCCTTCTTCTAAATAGAATCTGTGAATTCCATCATGTTCTGAATCTTTATGATGATCATTATGGATTCCACATCCTGCTACTATGATGACATTTGCATTTTTGCCTATATAAAAGTCATTATATACTAAGTCTTTTAATCCGCTTTCTGTGATAATGACAGGTATATGTATAAATTCAAATTTTGTATTTTCTTTTACATATATATCTATTCCTGATACATCTTTTTTGGTGACAATGTTAACATTTTCTGTTACTTTTCTTTCTATTCCCTTTCCATTTTTTCGAATATTGTATGCACCTTTTGTCATGTTTTCTAAGTTAGAAACTTCGTTTAAAAGTTGCTCATCTATTTGGTCTATTTTTTTGGTTTCCATATTTTCTTGTATAATCCAATTCCTAACTTGTCATATATGTAATTGGATTATTTCTCCTTTCTTTAAAATTTTGTATACTATATATTACGCTAGAATGTGTTTCATTTTTACTACACTAATTTTTTTATATTTCTATTTTTCAATTTTTCTATAATTTTATAATTCTATTTCGCATTTTTTAACAATTTTCTTTTATTTTGCAACAACCTTTATTTTTTATTTCACTATTTAATATTTCTTCACTTGTACCAATTTTTTGTATTTTTCCTGATTTCATTAATATGATTTCATCGGCAATTTCCAAAATTCTTTCTTGGTGTGAGATGATAATGGTTGTTCCTTTTGTTATTTCACTCATTGTTTGAAATACATCTATTAGATTGTTAAAACTCCATAAATCGATTCCTGCTTCTGGTTCGTCAAATATTGTTAGCTTTGTCTGTCTTAAGGCTACTGTTGCAATTTCAATTCTTTTTAATTCTCCTCCAGATAAAGATCCATTAACTTCTCTATCTACATATTCTTTTGCACATAAACCAACTTTTGCTAATGCTTCACAGGCTTCTTTTTTAGTTATTTTTTTATGTGCAGATATTTTTAGTAAATCATATACTGTAATTCCTTTGAATTTAACTGGTTGTTGAAATCCGAAACTCATTCCTAATTTTGCTCTTTCATTAATTTCCATATTGGTAATATCTTTTCCATCAAAAATAATTTTTCCAGAGTCTGGTTTTTCTATTCCCATAATCATTTTTACTAATGTTGATTTACCTGATCCATTTGGTCCTGTAATTGCGATAAATTTTCCTAATTCTATTTTTAAATTAATGTTGTCTAATATTATTTTATTTTCTCTTTCAAAACATATATTTTCTAATTCTAATATCATTTTTACCTCCTGTTTTGTTTTCATTTTTTATTAGTGCATTTTGATTTTGTATATTTTTTATGCTTCTTTATATTTTTGTATAATAGAATTTCTTTTGTCCGGAAATTATGTAATTTTTACATATAGTTAAGTTAAGCCATTTTATGTTTTTAGTAAATGGATATTCTATTTCAAAAAGACTTTACGATTAGATGACTTTTGCTGTTTCCAGATTTTCCTTGTTTTTTAATCTATTTTTTATTGTTACCTTTATACAACTTTGACATTTTGGATTATTTTCATCATAGTCACAATCCAAATCGCCTAAATCCATGATTTTACTGATATATTTTTCTAATTTTTTTGTTGTGTCTGGTGACATCGCATGTTTCATCGATTTTGCTTCTTCTTCAGCATCTTTTTCATCAACATCTAATATATCTACTAAAAACATTTTGATAATGTCATGCTTTTTTATGATTTCCTTTGCCTTTTCTTCTCCTTGATATGTTAGATTGATGTCTCCATATACCTCATATTCTACCAAATCTAAGTCTCTTAAATGTTTTATCGCTCTATTAACACTTGGTTTGGTTATTTTTAACTTTTTGGCTATATCTGTTACTCTAATTTTTCCGCTACTTTTTTCTAAAATATAGATTGTTTTTAGGTATTCTTCTTGGGAATTGGTGAGTTTCATATTTTTCCTCCTTGTTAGTTTACGCTAACATTTTACTATGGTTTTATATGCTTGTCAAGTAGTTTTAACAAATTTATAGACAATTAGGGAGAATTGGAGACTGCCTATTCATTTCACACATATCAAATCTTTTATATTTTCATATTTCGCATCACCAATCCCACTTACTTCTTTTATCTCTTCTATGGATTTAAATTTTCCATTTTCTTCTCGATAATTTACGATTTTTAGTGAAGTAGAAGGACCAATTCCAGGCAATGTTTCTAATTCTGTTTGTGTTGCTGTATTAATATTTATCTTCTCACTTTTTTTAACGTCAACATTTTTATTTGTTTGTTGCTCTTGTATAACACCACCTGATGATGTTACATATTTTGAGGTTTCATCAATAACATTTTCTTTTTGATTTTGCTCATTCGCTTTTTGACTTTCTTCTATGGTTGGTATATATATTTTCATACCATCTTCTAATTTAAAAGCTAAATTAATATTTTTTGTATCTGCATTTTCTTTTAAACCTTCTGCTTGAGAAATGGCATCTGCTATTCTACTATTTTCTTCTAACTCTACAATTCCTTCTTTATTTACCGCTCCAGATACATGAACAATAATCTTATTGATTTCTTCCTTTGTAGTTTCTTCGCTTTCTTCTGCATCCGCAATTATATTTTCTATCACATTTTCTTCTGCGGAAATAACATTTTCATTCTCCTCTTTGGTATAGATATAGTATAAAACGGCAATGATAAGCATTGATCCAATCATTGCTATTATTATTTTTTGTTTTTTATGAAATTCATACATCATAAACATTTGATATATACTTAATATATATCCCTCTTTCCTCCTCATATATATTTAGGTTTTTAGTCGGATTTACCTATAAACCTACAATCTGTCTTAAATTTCTTTTTTGTTCACCAAATATACATATAATTCGTATAAGATGTCATTGCTGTATATAAAAAATCTTTTTGTTAAATAAAATTATGATTGCAAAATTCGACAAAATACTATATAGTATTACTATTGATATAACAAAATAAATTCATTAATAGGAGTGCATAAGATGAAAATACATGTTAAAAAAATTTTTATAATTTGTGTATTAATTATAACCATATTCTTTACAAATTTGCATATTGTTTATGCAACAGATAACGATACAGATGCACCAGAGATTACCTCTGGGTCTGCTATTTTAATTGATAATAAAACAAATAGAATATTATATGATAAAAACGCATATGAAAGAATGTTTCCAGCTAGTACTACAAAAATTATGACGGCTATACTGGTATTAGAAAACTGTGATTTAGATGAAATTGTAACTGCAAGTTATGATGCAATCATGAATATTCCAGAAGGCTATGTAACCGCTGAGATTAAGGGAGAAGAACAGTTTACAGTAGAACAATTATTAGAAATGCTACTTGTTCATTCTGCAAATGATGCCGGAAATGTATTAGCAGAATATGTTGGTGGATCTATCGATAGTTTTGTCTCTATGATGAATACCAAGGTTAATGAACTTGGATTAAACAATACCCATTTTACAAACCCTTATGGATTACAAGAAGATAATCATTATACAACAGCTTATGATTTAGCTAAAATCATGCAATATTGTATTCAAAATGATGATTTTAGAAGAATTGCTGGTAGTGTATCTTGTTCTATTCCTGCAACAAATAAATCAGATGTAAGATCTTACACCTCTACTAACCAGTTAATTCTTCCTGATAGTCCTAATTATTATAGTTATGTAACTGTTGGGAAAACTGGTTTTACCACAGAGGCTGGAAGATGTTTAGTTTCTTGTGCTTATAGAAATAATATTGAACTTACTTGTGTCATATTAGGTGGTACACTTTCAGATGATGGGATATCTTCTAGATTTACAGATAGTAAAACTTTATATGAATATGGTTTTAATCATTTTTCTTTGAAAAATATTGCAAATCCAGGAGATATTATTACCACTATTGAAATACCTAATGCTACTCCTGCTACAAAGTCTTTAGATCTAGCATTTGTAGATAGTATTCATGCTTTGGTAAACAATTCTGACCTTGATACCAATTATATTCCTGAAATACAATTAAATTCTGATATTTCTGCTCCTATCGCGGAAGGCGATACACTCGGAAAAGCCATTTATACAATTGATGGAATTTCTTATGAGGCAGATATTGTTGCAACACATAATGTAGAAACTTCTCAACTGCTTCAATTTGTAGTACAAATTGGTGGTCTATTGATTTCTTTATTGATTACATTTAAAATATTTTTTTCTAATAGAAAAAAGAAAGATGATTTAATTAATATATAAAGGCAGACAAGTGTAACTTGCCTGCCCCTTTATATATATTCCAAATTACTGATAATCTTTACCAATAATAATCGTTATGTCTACTTTACTAGAACTTCCCCCTGCACTACTATCAGAAATTGTTCCCGTTCCTAAAATTTCTTTTATATCATTCATTGCTGTCGTTGAGACATCTTTTTTATTAGCAATTACCGTTTTACTTGTTGAAGTAGTTGTTCCTGTTCTAGAAACATTATACCCTTCTTCTTTCAGTTTATTTACGACTTCTTGAAGCACCTTACTATTATTTGTTCCATTTAATACTTCTAGTTTGATGCTTGAATTTGATGTTGAAGTATTAGAAATCGTATTTGTTGTATTGCCTGCTGTGTTTGTCGTGTTTCCATCTGTTGTTCCCTCTTCTGTTAGCTCTTCTGGATAGAACAATTCTTTTATCAATAATGCTGTCTCTTCTTCATCCACTACAAATATACTAACATTATTTGTTTGACTTAAATCAGGGACACTTCCTGGTAATGATGCTGTTTGTAAATTCTCTGTACTAAATTCTACTGCATATGGTAAATAATCTTTTAATACATCAAAGTTTAAATTTGTTATTAAATTTCTACTAGCAATATCTAATATGGAACCTAACTTTGTTATATTTTCTAATTTTACGGTTTGTTCCACAACAGCTGTGATAAATTCTCTTTGATTTCTCATTCTTCCAATATCATTATCACCATATTCTGATGGGAAACTTGTTCCATCATTGTTTTTTCTAAATCGTAATAGTTCTTCTGCTTTTGGACCATCTATTTCTTGAAGTCCTTCTTCAAAATGAATATGCAAGTCTTGTGAAGTATCATCATAATTCATATCTGTTGGAACATAATATTCAATTGGTCCAATTGCATCTACTAATTCAATTAATGCTTCTGTTTGCACAATGGCATAATATTGTAAATCTAATCCTGTTAATTCATTTACAGCCTCTAAAGTTTCCATTGGATCTCTTGTTAAATTATATATAGCATTTATTTTATCAGATGCTACTGCTCTTTTGGTATTTGTTCCTGTAAACGAATCTCTTGGAATTGATAGCAATACTGCTTTTTGCGTATTAGGATTATATGAGGCTACAATAATTGTATCTGTTAAAGCTACACCTTCTTGATCTGTACTAACCCCCATTAATAATACCTGCAATTCTCCTAGACTTTTTCTGGTATTTTCATCATGCCCTACAACTGTTGCCAACATACCAGATAAACCGCCTCCATTTCTATAAACTCGATATGCAAATACGCCTCCTGCAATTAACAAGATTAGTAATATAATTAATAATATTTTTTTCCACATTTTCATTTTCTTTTTTGGTTTTTGCTTTGTTTTTTTATCTTGGTTCTTATTTTTATTATTTACCTTTTGTCTTTTGTTTTCTTTATTATTACTCACTTATAATCCACTCCTAAAAAATCATGTAATCAGTATAGCAAATATCTTATCAAAAATCAACAAATAAAGACAAATTTTAAGAATTTGTCTTTATTTATTAATTTTTGTTTTATTCTGTTTCACTTACTTTTGTAAATAATATATCTAAAATATTATTTTCATTCATCATCTTTCCTACATAAGAACCTTCAACAGCTGTATATACTTGATTTTGTGGTTCTATTTCTCCACTTAAATTTACAAGTAATAATATGATGTACACAATTAGCAAACCTCTTAGAATTCCATAAATAATACCACCTAATTGATTTAGTTGATTCAATATTGGTAATTTTGAAACTAAATTTGCCAATGCTGTTACAAATTTCAATATAATTCTTATAACAATATATAAAATTAAGATTACTGCCCCTTCTATAATATTAATAGAAATTGTTCTTGCTGTTTCAGGTAACATATTATTTTGTATTGATTCAACTACTTGATTTGCACCTTCTTCTCCATTTGTCATAATATCATTTGCTTCTTCTAAGATTGCGTTTTGTATTGCTTCATCAATTCCTGTTACATTAATAATGACATTTGAAACTGGTTTATATAATAATAATGTTAATATAATTGCAATAATAACTGCTACAAATTGTATTGCTAACGTAATTAAACCTTTTTTATAGGCCAAAAAAGTTGATAATAAAATGATGGCTACAATAATGAGATCAACAACAATACTCATAAAAATTCCTCCTTTTCTTATAAATTAATAATTTCCACCTTATCTCTATAAATAATTCCTGCTATATTATCTGATATTGTAACATTTGATACCTCTTGGCTAGCTACATATCTCTTTAACAACCATCCACCTGTATTAATAAATTCTACTTCTGTTCCTAAATTTAATGCAATCGTATTCCCTTTTGTATACATCTCTTTTACAGATGTTTCTACTGTATAATTTTGTGTATTTTTATTATCTACATTTACAATATTGATTACAGAATTTGCAGAAAATATTCCTGAGGTTTCTTCTTGGATAGTTGCAAAATAATTTTCTAAATTTATAGATTGTGCTGTTATTTTTTTGTCTTTATTGTCAAAAATCACAGATTCTTGACCATTTTCTATAATCGTAATCCTATCTGTATACATACATACCATTCTATCTTTATCTTGATAATCAATATTTACAATTAATTTATTTTGTTCACTTTTATAATTATTTTCTACAGAATTACTTGGATCTGTTTTGGCTTTTTCAATGGAAATAATTCGTATATTTGATTGAATAATCGTTCCTGATGTATCCACTTCAGCAATTGCTAAATATTTATTATCATTTGAAATACTGATATCTACTGTTATTGTTGATGATAAAAATGAAATAAATAAAGAATTACCTTTTGGGTCAAATACTTGTACTCCACTTTTATAACTCATACCAGTCATAATAACCGCTACATATCCATTTTTATTAACATATACTTTAGAAATATTGCCTTCAACTTCACTTTCCCATACGACTTCTTTATCTTCTACTAAATACACTTTTTGTCCATTAGATTCTCCCATCACTAAAAATCGATTTGCTGAATCAAATAATGGATTTGTAATTTGTACATCTAAATTGGTTTCTTCTGTTCCACTTGAACCATATAAATATAATTTATTTTTACTTAATATACCAATATACTTGTTAAATGCATATACATTAGATGTCTGTGTTTCATCTAATTCAATTGTTGCTACACTATCTTGTGAAATTTCTTTTCTAAATATATTGATATCAATCCAATTTCTAAATTCATTATTTGTAATATATAAAGCAACTATGACAATAATTGCAACAATAAGAATAGAAATAACAATAGATAAAATAATCTTTTTAGCATTGATTCTTTTATTTTTAGTTTCTGATTCTTCCCAATAATCTTTCATTATATTTCTCCTTATCTTTTGTTAATGATATTCTACTATACTAAATGCAAAAAAGCAAGCTAGTGCTTGTTTTTTATCCTATTTTCTGTTAACTTGCTTACTTTTTTCCGTACATATTTTTATGATTTGAATAAGGCCTATATATCCAAATATAGGATATAGTAGATTTACTAAATTTGAAAAGCCTATATTCGAAACCAGAATAGCACTAACACATATAAAAATCGCATATTGTTTATATTTTTTCTTATCTTTCACTATATTTTCTAACAAACTTGTTCCTAAAGAAATACTGGTTGTTAATATAGAACTTAAAATAATAAATCCATATATATCTCTAAATACTGGTGAAATTTTTGAAACAACATATACAGCTGGCATTTCTAAGTTTTTGATATCTACATCTATTTTTGTTAATATCAAAAATATCACTAATGAAAGTAGAATAACCAGAGCTATTACCCATAAAGATACCTTTCTTCTCTCTTTTTTCTTACTAACAAGATTTCGTAATGTAATTAGCACAGGAATTAATAATATAGTATTATAACTTCCATATAATACACTATCTAATATCCATTTCCAACTTGCATTTTTTGGCACATAATGATACATTTCCAATATATTCTTGAAATCTACTACAAAAAGACCAATTATGAATAAACTTCCCACTAATAGAGGAACGATGTATTGGCTTACCTTGATAAGTCCTGATACATCTTTTAGAAAAACAATATAACAGATAAGTGCTAATATGATACTTCCTACTATACCATGTACTTCAAATTGTTGCTCAAAATAAGCGCCAAATCCCGCTATCATGATATAAAACGTAATTAAAATAAATATATTGATTATTGTATTAAATACCTCTAGTTGCTTTTCATTTTTTATAAAAACTTTTAAAAAACTTCTATAATTGGTTATCTTTCTATCTTCACAAATATGTAATACTTTGTATATAACAATCCCTATTAATAAACTAGAAATAATAATCCCTAGAACTCCATTCATTCCATATTGATAAAAAAACAAATAAATTTCTTGACCTGATGCAAACCCAGCTCCTACCAATGTTCCTATAATCACAAATACTGCTTTAAAGACTTTTTTCATCATAACTTTCCTTTTTTATTCTCTATAATCATTCCATACTATTTTATGAAAGATTTTTTTATTTATTCAAATGTAACCATGCTATCTAATAAATTTCATGTATAAAAATAAAGAAAATGTGATGGAAAATTTTTCACATGTCTATAAAAGTAAAAGATTGCTAAAATGTTTTTTAGCAATCTTTTTATATTATATAGAAAAATTAATTTTCTTCTTTTTTATAATGAATTTTTCGTATATATAAATTTATTTTTTTCTTCTTCTTTTTTGCCATACAATTAATCCCACTAAAATAATAACAGCTGGTACGGTAAAGATGATAACTCTAACAATGATATCTTGTTGTTCTGTTGCTGTATATGTTACTGTTCCTGTACTCTTTCTTGCCGTAATGTCTTCTTCTCTATCTGATAAATATGCTAGAGAATTTAATACCAAATCTTTATTATATGTTGATACTTGTATTGCTGCATATTGAGATTCTTGTGTAAATGGATAATCTGAAATGAAATAGTTTTCTCCATAAATAATCAATGTTGAGGTTACTGCTGATGTTCCTGTTTCTTCATTTGCGTCTGTTATGGTTTTTTCTAATTCAGCACCAACTAGAAAAGAACCAGTTTCCTCTCCATCTACTGGAGAAGCTGAACTATTATTAAAGTTTGTTCTGAAATATGCACCTTCACTTGTTGTGGCTAAGTCTGTTTCTACAACATTCAAACCTTCTAGGGCATCTTCATTAATATTAATTTTCGTTGGGTTAGCAAGAATAATACCATCACTATAGATATCTTCAGTAATTTTTGAATATCCTAAATTTGGAATAACCAAATCTGGTGAATTTGCTACCATTCTTGATGAAGTTGTTTCTCTAATCACACCTACATCAAAAGGATTAACACCATATAATGCTAATACTTCATTTACATTTGGTAAATCTGCTGAAACTGCCATAGCTGCATTTAACCATAAAATATTACCACCTCGATTAATATAATCGATAATAGCTGTTTTTGTTATATCATTAAAATCTTGTGATGGTGAAGTGATTACTAATGTATCACAATCATCTGGAACTTTTTCTGTAGATAATATGTTTAATGTTGCTACTTCTGTGATTTCATTTTGCAAATAAGCATTTAAATAATACATATTATAAGATAATGTAAAATCACTGTAACCTTCTAAGAAATATACTTTTGGAATGTCATCAGTTGTAACAGATATGATAGCACTTGTTAATTTTTCTTCTGCAATACTAATTGTTTGAGATGTTGTACTATCATAAGTGACTAAATCACTTGCAGTTAATACTTTTGAACGATCTCCACATTCTACAATAATTCCTGATGAACCAGTATCTTCTATACCATATTTTTCTACTAAATCAGGTCTACTTTCTGCATCTACTGCTTCTGCAACGATTTTTTCATTTGCATTTTTATATTGCTTTGCAAGTAATAGATCTGCGTTATCATCTGGGTAACCAACAAAATATATATGAACATCTTTGTCAATATCTTTTACTCTTTCTTTACTTTGATCTGTTAATGTATATAATTTTTCTTGTGTTAAATCAATTGGAGTTAAGTCTAAAACTTTCATTCCTGTATTAATACCTAAAAATGTAGCTAATATTAACAACACTAATGATAATGTTCTACTTCCGTCTATTAACCATTTTCTTTTCATTGCTTGCACAAATCTATTAGCTTCTTTCTTTTCTTTTTTAGCTTGTTTCTTTTCTGCTTTGATTTTCTTTTTTTCCTCTTTTGCCTGTTTTTTCCCTTCTTTTGTTTTCTTTTGTTTCTTGATTTTCTTCTCTTCTTTTGATTTTTTCTCTATTTCCACATTAACTTTTTTATCTTTTACTTTTTCATTTTTGCTTTCTGTTTCATTTTTCACAGTTTCATTTTTATTTATCTCATTTGCTAATGTTTCGTTTTTTACTGTTTCATTTTTACTTTTGTCATTTTTTATTTTTTTGTTTTTTCTATCTTTTTCTTCACGCTTCAATTTTACAAACCTCCTATCTTACACTTTTTCTTCTTTGCATTACCATTATTGTAAATAGTAAGCACATAATTGTAAATGTGATATATATTACTGTATCTGCAATATCGATTTGTCCATTAGGGAAATTCGTAAATATATTGATTAATGAAAAATCTGCAAACACATCGCTAAAATTTGGTAAAAACCAAGTAAAAATGAAAAATCCTATGGTTATAACACCTGCGATAATTTGGTTTTCTGTTATGCTTGAAGCCAATAGTCCAAATGATATATAGCTCATAGCAAGTAATAAAAATCCTAGTAAAGTAACCAATGCTGTTGTTATATGAGGAGTTCCGAAATATGCTAATATTCCAAAATACAAAAATGTACAAAGCTCAGTTATAATAACAATAAGTGTTGCTGATATGAATTTTCCTAATACAATTTTTGTAATACTTACGGGTGATGTTAATAATAATTGTTCTGTTCCAGATTTTCTTTCTTCAGCCAATGTTCTCATTGTAAGAATTGGTGTTATAAATGTTAAAATAGTTGCTCCTGAATAAAATATGTACTCAAAGTTTGTACTTTGATAATAAAATACATCTGTATAGAAAAATATGCTAAACATAAACAAAAATAGTCCTATAAATACATATCCTACTGGTGAGAAGAAATAGGATTTAAATTCTTTCTTTATAATTGCCCACATTATTTATTTCCTCCTTCTATTAATTTTATAAATGCATCTTCTAATGTTGTATCTGCTTTTTTCATTTCGAAGATAGTTATATTTTCTTTTGCAAATTCAGAAAAGATTGTTTTTCTTAAATCAGTATCTTTATCTGCTTCAATTAAATATTGTTTTGTTTTATCCTCGTTTTCCTGAACTAATTTTATATTTTTGATTTCTTTGATTTGATCTTTAATCTTATCTATCTTATTTTCTGTATCTTCAACTGTAACATAAATGCAATTGTTATTACTTACTTTATTTTCTAGATTTTCTGGTGTATCAATCGCTACGATTTTACCTTTATTAATAATAATTACTTTATTACAAATTTGACTAACTTCCGACAATATGTGAGAACTTAATATAACAGTATGTGTTTTTCCTAACTCTTTTATTAGATTTCTAATTTCTGTAATTTGCTTTGGATCTAATCCGACTGTTGGTTCATCTAATATCAATATTTTAGGTTCTCCAACTAAAGCACCTGCCATACTCACTCTTTGTTTATAACCTCTAGACAAATTTTTGGTTAATTTATTTTCAACGTCTTTTAATCCTGTTTGTTCAATTACTTTTTGTACTTTTTCTTTTCTTTCCTTTCTATTTACTTGTTTTAATTCTGCCATATATGTTACAAATTCTTTTACTGTTAAGTCTGTATAAAGAGGTACTCCCTCTGGCATATATCCAATTTGCTTTTTTGCTTTTTTTGGTTTTTTTAATGTATTATATCCCTCGATTGTTACATCTCCAGATGTTTGTTCTATGTAACCCGTTAGGATATTCATTGTTGTACTTTTTCCTGCACCATTAGGGCCAAGTAAACCTACGATTTCTCCTTCGTTAATGGTAAAACTTATATCTTCTACGGCTACAGCTTTTCCATACTTTTTTGTAACATTTTTTACCTCTATCACAAAAATTCCTCCTTTAATTTTTTTATATCATGACAATATTATCATTTATCTTTAGCAATGTAAAGAATTTCACAAAAATTTCACATTATGTACTTAGGGATTCTTGTATTTGCAAAATTCGACATGATTTATTTTTATTGTTTTTTTCATAAAATATTATTTATTCACATAAGCATTAGTTAGGAAATGAGGTTAAATTATGAATGTTATATATCCTTTATTATTAGCTTTTACCATTATATTTTTTGCTGAATTAGGAGATAAAACACAAATTATGGTTTTATCTTTTTCAACCAAAAGTAAAACCAAACATATTCTATTAGGCATTTCCCTAGGAACATTTCTTAGTCATGGTATTGCTATTCTTTTTGGCAGTCGCTTAGGTTCTATCAATAATGAATGTGTTTCTTATTATTTAAATATATTTACATATATTTCTTTTATTATATTTGGCCTATGGGGATTTATTGCTATGAAGAATCAATCTATTAAACATGAAGAAGATCATAAAGCAGGACTCATTTCTAAGTTGAGTTATTTAAAAATAAATTCGGTATTTATCATTGCTTTTTCTATCATGATTGGAGAATTAGGAGATAAAACATTTCTTTCTTCTATCGGTCTTGGTATTCAATATCCAGAATATAAGATTTCTTTAATCATCGGGTCTATCTTAGGAATGGTTTGTAGTAATTTATTGGCCATTATTTTTGGAAAACTGTTACGTATGAAATTTCATCAAAATATCATAGAAATCATTTCGAATAGTTTATTTATTGTTTTTGGTATTATTGGTCTAATTGTCAATATTTAATATGTCTTTATATGTTTAAATAATGCAATGCTCAGCTCGAATAAATAGATAAGCAGTCATGTTATCTAGCTATTTGAGCTGGGTATTATAACAAATTATTCACGATTTTTTGATTTTTTGCCATAAAATTATTGACACAAGTCTATATTTGTGCTATTATATTTATTGTTATTTAGCCATGGGTCAGTAGCTCAGTTGGATAGAGCATTGGCCTTCTAAGCCAAGGGTCGGGGGTTCGAATCCCTCCTGGCTCACCATAGCAATAATTGCAAAAAACATTACTGGTAAAAAACTAGTAATGTTTTTTCTTTATTTTTATATTTGCAAATTTTTTATCTTAATTATAAATTATTTTCTGCTATACATGTAATCAATGTAGTTTTAAACATCTTTACAAACATCTATCCATTTTTCATAATTTGATGTTTTCTCTAATTCTTCAATTGTTAACTTTATCGCACTATTAGAACTTCCACAAGCAGGATAAATAACAGGAAATCTTTTTAATGAATCATCTAAATACACTTGTACACCATCTTTAATTCCAAAAGGGCAAACACCGCCAACTTCATGTCCTATTAATCTTTCAACATCATCAAATGGTATCATTTTTGCCTTTGTATGAAATTCAGCTTTATATTTCGGATTATCTATTTTCTTATCTCCTGCTACTACAATTAAAATTGGTTTATCTTCTACAATAAAAGATAAAGTTTTGGCGATTTCTTCTTCTTTGCAATTTACTGCTTTTGCTGCTTCTTCTACTGTTGCTGAAGAAACTGGAAATTCCATAATTTTATTTTCTAATCCATATTTTTCTAAATATTCTTTTGCGTTTATAAATGACATAATTGTTCCTCTCTTTCTATTTTTATCTTTCCTCTTGGTTTCTACTTTCTAATTTTTTTTCTAATTCAATAACTTTTGGGTCTTGTTCTCCCCTCATAAACTTTCCACTCTTATACTCTGGACTATCCATACTATAAATAAAAGCCAAATCACATATTGCTACCTCTCCCTTTTTTAATACTTCTAAGCATTCTGTATGTTCTTCAAATCCATATTTTGTGTCATCTCTTTTTTTCAAATATGCTGGAAGTGTATTGTCTTTCAACAATCACTTCCATCACAATATTATTTTCTTTTTTTCTCACAATTGGTTGTAAAAACCTCCTATGGATTCTTTTTATTTTAAAATTTCCTCCTTCTATACCTATCTTTAAATGATTATCTTTAATTTGATAAGTTATACTATGATGTCCACTTCCATCACTAACAATTTCCGAATCTTTCCCTCCACAAATTTCTATTAAAAAATCAATCTGCTCTTCCATTTGCTGTCTTATAATTTCACCAATTATTGATTGAGGAACCGATAAATCAATTTTTGGATTAGTTTTTGATATTTCATACAATCGCATTAATCCCTTATGCCTTTCATATACACTTTCAACCTCTGTATCTTTACATTTATCAATGATTTGTGTTACTAAAGCACTATCTTGTGTACCTTGTAAAATCTGTTCTATATACTTTCCTTTCTGTTGTAATCCTTTATATTCTATTATCGCCTCTACTAATTCCATTTCTTCTTCACACAAAGTAGCATCTGTAATAAACATTTCTTCTAAATATCTTTGTATAATAGAAGCATCTTCATTATCAATAGATGCTAATCCCTGAAAAAGTTCTTTATAATCTATCCAATTGGAAAAACCAATAATATCTTCTACTCGTTTTTTCATATCTTCTTTTATCTCTGGACATTCTGAGAATACTGCTATTAAATTTATTCCACTTTCACAATGACTCATGATGGAAAACCAATCTTGTTTTATTTTTTCTTTTATATCTTCATATCGCATTCCAGCTTTAATCAATTGTTTATAAGAATTGATGTCATCTTCTTTTACATAAGTAGAAATATTTACTATGTTTTCTATTAACTTTTTTCTTACTCTCGAATTCTGCAACATATTTTTTAACATGTCATTTATCATACTGACTGAATCTTTATGATTTTCATATAAATCCATTAACATTTTTTACACCTATTTCAATATTTTAATTAATCTCTTCGAATATGAAAGAAATTATTAAGCAGGTTAATAATTTCTTTCTAAACATTCTGATATAATATTTTCTAATTGTGTAGTATCTACTACAGAACGAATACAAGCATGTAACATTTCTTTTGGATTGATGTTTTTTAGATTTAAAACATATCCATTTTTATATGCCAACTGTCTTATAAATTCTCTAATTGTTCTTCCATTACCTTCTCTAAAAGGATGTAGTACATTTAATTCTGCCATATAATAAGACAATCTTTTGATAAATGTATCTCTATCTAAATTCTGCAAGTAATTTTCTTCTTTTAATTTGTCTAATAATTTTTTTAATTCATCTTCTATATATTCCCATTTCGCAAAGCTAAAATTTCCTTTTGCAATATTTTCATTTCTGAAAAGTCCTGCAAATGGATAAATATCCTCAAAAAGAAATTTATGAATACCAACAAAATGGGAAATATCAAAATTTCCTATTTGATGGTTTTGTCTTAATTCATATAATTTCGCTAAGACAATCTTTCTTTCGATTTCTTCTAATTTTTTATTATCATGTATATCAAACTTGTTGACTAATACATCACTATCTTTATAGCAATATATGGAATTTCTAGCTTCATATAAATCACTCATAAGACATTCTCCTTACATGGTTGTTTTTTTGATTATATCAATCATCTCAGGCATTGTGATTTCATTATCAAAATATCTTCGTAATAGTGCCACATCTTCTTCTGTAACACGCATATCTTCTATTGCTAAATCTTGTTTTAAATTTGCTATATCAAATTCAAATTTTTCTTCTCGATTCATGTTTCCTCCTTAGATCTTTCTATTTTTAACACACATATATATTATACCACAAAAAGCAGTAAATTACTACCAAAATTTACCGCTTGTATGAGTTTTTTTAGCTGGGGAATTACCTAGATTTCAATATTTTTAAGCTCTAAGTTATAATTTGATTCAAATT
>CALXEX010000038.1 GCA_944387445.1 uncultured Clostridia bacterium
GTGCGACGATTTTATTTAATGGAGCGGGTAGTGGGAATCGAACCCACGCTATCAGGTCGGAAGCATGACATTCTACCACTAAATTATACCCGCATATATTTATTATATAATGAAATTAAAAAAATTTCAATAAAGATATTTTATTTTCATGATTTTCATGTTATAATAATATAGAAAGTTTATTATAAAATGGAGAAGTCTATGAATCAAATATTAGTAACAAAGAAATTATACATAACACCCGAACTAAAAAGAAAGAAAAAAGTATATAAAGTAAATTTTATATTATCTGTATTCTTTTTAATTGTTCTAATATCTGTATATATATATGCAGCATATGACAGAGACAAAGCAGAAGCTGTATCGCAAGATATTTTAGCAAATGCAGAACTAGAACAAGAAGATAATACAGTAGCTGATAGTGATATATTAATTGCCGTATTAAACGATACAACAGACGATGGAACAGAAACCCCAGTTGTAGTTTCAAACACAAATGAAAGTACAAAAACGAAGCAACAATCACAATCAGGATATACATATGTAACAGATGGAAAAATAACAATTCCTAAAATCAATGTGGAATACCCAATTTTAGATGGAGAAAGTGATTCAGAAGCAGAGACAGAGGAATTATTAAAAATGTCACCAGTTAAATTTCATGGACCAGATATTAATACAGTAGGAAATTATTGTATTGTGGGTCATAATTATAGAAATAAGAGGTTTTTTAGTAAGGTTCCAACTTTGGTAAATGGTGATATTATACAAATAACAAATTTTGCTGATAATACTACAGTGGAATATGCTGTATATGACAAATATACAGTTGATCCAACAGATGTAAGTTGTACATCTCAAAATACAGATGGAAGAAAAGAAATTACATTAATTACCTGTACAGATGATAGCAAGCAAAGAGTTATTGTAAAAGCAAGAGAAGTTTAATGAACAAAAATAATGAAAAATAATGAAAAATATAGAAAACAAGTCATTTTGACTTGTTTTTTTGAGTTTTTCAGTATATAATAAAAACCAAATTGAATATAGGAGATGATTATATGCAAGTAAGTAAAGAAGAAATTTTGCACATTGCAAATTTAGCCAATTTAACATTGGAAGAAAATGAAGTCCAACAATATTTGGACAATCTACAAGAGATTTTAGATTTTGCGAATATCGTAAATAATGCAAATGTAGACAATCTAGAGATTACCATTGGTGCAAATGAAGCTAAAAATGTATTTAGAAAAGATGAGGTTGAGGTATTTAAAGATAATAAAGCACTATTCATGAATGCGCCAAGTGAAGAACAAAATATGTTTAAAATACCAAAAGTAATTAATTAGAAGAATATATTAGAAAATATATAATATAATGAGGTAGAAAAATGAATTTAGGAATTGATATAGATGATACAATAGCCAATACATATGATGTATTGTTGAAATATCTACAAGAGTATACCAGGGATGATATTGTAATTGATAGAGAAAAAGCAAATAGAGATATTCTAGCTCAAATGTATCATACAAATTTCCGTAATGGAGGCGACAAGCAAGATAAAGAATTTTTAAATAGATATTATGAAAAAACTGTACTGAAAGTAGAAACTAAGATTGATGCGGTAGAAAGCATTAAAAAATTAAAAGAAGAAGGAAATCAGATTTTTTTGATAACCGCAAGATTTCCATCAAACAAATTTAATATAGAAGAATTGACCAAAGATTGGCTAAAAAAATATGGTATACAATATGATAAATTAATATTAAATTCTGAAAATAAAGTTATTACAGCAAAAGAACATTGTATAGATATATTTGTAGATGACAATATCAAAAATTGTACAGACATGGCAAAAGCTGGAATAAAAACATATATAATGGATTCGAATGTGAATAAAGATTTTAAAGATGAAAATATAGAGAGAGTTTATTCGTGGTCACAGCTATATCAAAAAATAGAAGATTATAAAAAAAGTAAGAAATAAAATGTAAAGAGGAGGCGTATTGCATGGAAATTACAGAATTAACGGTTCATGAATTACAAGAAAAGTTAAAAAGTAAAGAATTAACAATAAAAGATGTCACAAAAGCATATACAGATAGAATTGCTGAAAAAGAAAAAGATGTACAAGCTTTTGTAACAGTATTAGCAGAAGATGCTAATAAAAAAGCAGAAGAAATGCAAGAAAAAATAGACAATGGTGAAGTAAAAGGAGATTTTGCAGGAATTCCAATAGGAATTAAAGATAATATCTGCACAAAAGGGATAAAAACAACCTGTAGTTCTAAAATGTTAGAAAACTTTGTATCACCATATGATGCAACAGTTATGGAAAAAGTTAATCAAGAAGGTATGATTAATTTAGGAAAATTAAATATGGATGAATTTGCTATGGGAGGTTCAACAGAATATTCATATTTTTATCCAACAAAAAATCCATGGAATTTAAATAAAGTACCTGGTGGTTCTTCAGGAGGAAGTGCAGCAGCAGTTGCAAGTAATATGGTACCTTGGGCATTAGGTAGTGATACAGGAGGATCCATTAGAGAGCCAGCAAGTTTTTGCGGTGTTGTAGGATTAAAACCAACATATGGATTGGTATCAAGATATGGATTAGTTGCCTTTGCATCATCATTAGACCAAATAGGTCCAATCACAAAAGATGTTAGAGATTCTGCTATGTTATTAAATATCATTGCAGGTCATGATAAAAAAGACACAACATCAGTAGATATGGAGAAAAAAGATTATACAGCATGTTTAAAAGGTGATGTAAAAGGATTAAAAATTGGTGTTCCAAAAGAATTTTATGCAGAAGGAATCAATGAAGAAGTAAAAGCAAAACTATATGAAGCAATGGATAGATATAAAACATTAGGAGCAGAAGTTGAAGAATTTTCATTAGATATTGCAAAATATTCTTTAGCATCTTATTACATTATTGCTTGTGCTGAAGCTAGTTCAAACTTAGGAAGATTTGATGGAATCAGATATACATACAGAACAGGAGAATTTAAAAACTTAAAAGAATTATATAAAAAATCAAGAAGTGAAGGATTTGGACCAGAGGTTAAAAGAAGGATTATTCTTGGAACGTATGTGTTATCATCTGGATATTATGATGCTTATTACAAAAAAGCGCAACAAGTACGTACATTAGTAATGAATGAATTTAATAAAGCTTTTGAAAAATATAATGTGATTTTAGTACCAACATCACCAACAGTTGCATTTGATATTGGTTCTAAATCAAATAACCCATTAGAAATGTATTTAGCAGACATTTGTACAGTTTCAGTAAATATTGCAGGACTTCCAGGAATTTCTATTCCATGTGGTGTGGATAAAGAAGGTATGCCAATTGGAATGCAATTAATCGGAAATAAATTCTGTGAAGAAACGATTTTAAATACGGCATATGCATTTGAACAAGATTTGAAATTTAGAGAGAATTATAAACCAGAATTTAAAAAATAGAGAAAATAAAAAGATAGGAGGAAAATAAATGTCTAGAGAAGATTATGAAGTAATTATAGGACTAGAAGTGCATGCAGAGCTTTCCACAAAAACAAAAATATTTTGTTCATGTCCAACAAAATTTGGAGCAGCACCTAATACACAAACTTGTCCAATTTGTATGGCAATGCCAGGAACATTACCAGTATTAAATGAAAAAGTTGTAGAATATGCTGTAAAAGCAGGATTAGCAACAAATTGTGAGATATCTAGAAATAGTAAAAATGATAGAAAAAACTATTTTTATCCAGACTTACCAAAAGCATATCAAATTTCACAATATGATAAACCATTATGTGAACATGGATATGTAGAAATTGATACAAAAGAAGGTAAGAAGAAAATTAGATTAACGAGAATTCATATAGAAGAAGATGCTGGAAAATTAAATCATGATGAATTTGCAGGAGGAAGCTTAGTAGACTTAAACAGAGCAGGAGTACCTCTAATTGAGATTGTTTCAGAACCAGATTTAAGAAGTAGTGAAGAGGTAGAAGCATATTTAAGAAAACTAAAAGCTATATTAGAATATATTGAAGTATCTGACTGTAAAATGCAAGAAGGGTCATATAGAGCAGATGTCAATGTATCTGTTAGAAAAAAAGGAGATCAAAAGTTAGGAACTCGTACAGAAATGAAAAACATGAACTCTTTTAGAAGTATCACAAGAGCCATTGAATATGAAATAGACAGACAAATTGATGTCATTGAAGATGGAGGAGAGGTAGAACAAGAAACTTTAAGATGGGATGATGTATCAGGAAAAACATTCCCAATGAGAGATAAAGAAGATGCACAAGATTATAGATATTTTCCAGACCCAGACTTAGTTGCAATTAAATTATCAGAAGAATATATAGAAAATATCAAAAACACATTACCAGAATTACCAGAAAGTAGAAAAGAAAGATACTTAAAAGAATATGGATTATCAGAAAAAGATGCAAATATTATTACATCTTCAAAATATCTATCAGACCTGTTTGAAGGAGCAATAAAGGTATGCAATAATCCAAAAGCAGTTAATAACTGGATTATATCTGATATATCAAGAATCTTAAATGAAACAGAAATGGAACCAATCGAAATTCCATTTGATAGTAATCAATTAGGAAAATTAGTAATATTAATTGATAAAGGAACGATTAGTTCAAGTATTGCTAAGAAAGTATTGGTAGAGATGTTTGAACATCCAAGAGATCCAGAAGATATCATCGATGAAAAAGGATGGGTACAAATTTCTGATGAAGGAGCAATCAAAGAAGTTGTATTAAAAGTATTAGAAGCAAATCCACAATCAGTAGCAGATTATAAAGGTGGAAAAGATAAAGCATTGGGATTTTTAGTAGGACAAGCCATGAAAGAAACCAGAGGAAAAGCAAATCCACAAATGTTAAATCAAATGTTCTTAGAAGAATTGAAACGTTAGGGACGTGTCAATTCGTTTCAAAATGAAACAAAAAGGACAGACTTAAAAAATAGGATTTTGAGGACAGACTCAAATTTTCCTTTTTTAGGTCTGTCCCTTTTTGCCAATTTTTGTCCATTTTGGCACGTCCCTAATGAACAAATTTTAGTAAACTAATTGCAAAAAAGATAAACTTGTGATATAAAGGATACAAGTATATTTAGATGAATTTTTTTAGAAAGAACAAAAGGAAAACGAGGTGAAAACATGATAAAGGCTTATGCAAAATCAGATATAGGTAAGGTAAGGGAACAAAATCAAGATTATTACTATATATCTAATTCATTAGATGAAGTTCAACTATATATGTTAGCAGATGGAATGGGAGGATATAAAGGTGGCGAAATTGCAAGTAAACTTGCCATCCAATCAGCCAAAAGTTATATAGAAAATAATTTTAAAGAGATTCCAAAAGACAAAGAAAGTATTATTCAATTAGTAGGAAGTAGCATGGAATATGCAAATATGGTAGTATATGAAAAATCAAAAGAAGATCCAGAATTGGAAGGAATGGGTACTACTTTAGAAGTTTGTTTAATATATAATAATAGAGCCTTTATCGGTCATGTCGGAGATAGTAGAATATATAGAATTAGAAAAGATTTTATGAGAAAATTAACACAAGACCATAGTTATGTACAAAAATTGGTAAAGGATGGAACGATTACACAGGAACAAGCAGAACATCATCCACAAAAAAATATGTTGATGAAGGCTTTAGGATGTAATGCTTTTGTAGAACCAGATGTGATGGTAAAAGGATTTTTAAAAGATGATATATTGATCATGAATTCAGATGGGTTGACAAATTTGGTTCCAAAAGAAGAAATATTTAAATGGGCTAAAAAAGATATAGAACAAGCACCAAAAGAATTGGTGAAATTAGCAAATGATAATGGTGGCTATGATAATATTACAGTGATTGTTATCAAAAATATATAATATTCAAAAGCAATCTACATATTAAACATATTAAGGAGAGATAAATATGATTTTAGAAGGAAAAATATTAGGGAATAGATACGAAATTATCGAAAAAGTTGGTAATGGAGGAATGGCTACAGTTTATAGAGCAGAAGATAAAGTCTTAAAAAGAAATGTAGCTGTAAAAGTTTTGAAGGATGAATTTACAACAGATGAGGAATTTATTAAACGATTTGAAATAGAGGCACAATCTGCTGCAAGATTAACACATCCAAATATCGTATCTATTTATGATGTTGGTTCAGAGGATAATCTATATTATATCGTCATGGAATTAATAAGAGGAAAAACATTAAAAGAGATTATTGTAGAAGAAAGAGGACCACTTCCATGGAAATGGTCAGTAAATGTAGCAATTCAAATTGCTTCTGCATTAGAAATGGCGCATAAAAATAATATTATTCATAGAGATATTAAACCACATAATATCATTATAACAGAAGATGGCATTGCAAAAGTTACAGATTTTGGAATTGCAAAAGCAGTTTCTAACTCTACGATTACAGCATTTGGAACAACCATTGGTTCTGTCCACTATTTTTCACCAGAACATGCAAGAGGTGGTTATACAGACGCAAAATCAGATTTATATTCTTTAGGTGTCGTTATGTATGAAATGGTAACAGGAAGAGTTCCATTTGATGCAGATACACCAGTTTCTGTAGCATTAAAACATATGCAAGAAGAGCCAGAAGAACCAATAGAATTAAATCCAAATTTACCATCAGCAGTCAATAGAATTATTATGAAAGCTTTAAAGAAAGATACCACATTAAGATATCAATCTGCAACAGATATGTTAGCTGATTTAAGGCAAGCCTTGAAAAATCCAAATGGTAATTTTGTGGATGACAGAGAGTATGATGCAACAGCAAAAACACAAAAAATCAATACAGATTTATATGGAAATGTAGAAGAAGAGAACAATAACAAGAATGGAGAAAATGATAATAAATTTGTAGCATTTATAAAAAGACATAAAGTATTAAGTAGTTTTATTGGTTTGATATTATTATTTGCCATTGCTTTTGGTGGGACATTAGCATATTTGAATATAACAAATCCTGCTGAAGTAGAACTTCCAAATGTAGTGGGAATGTCAAAAGAAGAAGCACAAAAAACAGTAGAAGACTTAAAATTAGTATTTGAAGTATCAAGTGAGGAATTTAATAAAGATGTCCCAGAAGGATATGTAATTTCCCAAGATCCTACATATATTGCAGATTATAATGTAAAAGAAGGAAGTACTGTTAATGTCGTTGTTAGTAAAGGTCAAGAAAAAACAACAGTCCCTAAAGTAGTTGGAATGACAAGAGAAGAAGCTGAAAAAGCATTAGAAGATGCAAATTTAGAGGCAGAAATTGTAGAAGAAACAAGTAAAACAGTAGAAGAGGGATATGTTATTTCTCAAGAGGTAGAAGCAAATACAGAAGCTTATGCAGGAGATACAATCAAAATTCATGTAAGTACTGGAACAGGAATTAAGCAAGTTACTGTTGAAAATGTTGTAGGGCAAACAGAAGCAAATGCAAAATCAACATTAGAAGGTCAAGGATTAAAAGTAAATATTACATATGTAGATGCAACTACAGATAATGGAAAAGTTACAAAACAAAGTGTGACAGGAGGAACAACAGTAGATGAAGGTACAACGGTTACATTAACAGTTAATAAAGTGGCTGAAAATAAAGATATAGTAGTAAATGTAAGTGTAAAAAAATTAGTAGAAAGTTATTTTGCGGAACAGAATGAAGAAACAGAAGGAACAACAAATAGAAACGTAAATGTAAAAGTTAATAATGAAACAAGGACAGTAAGCAGTACAACTGAAAATTGTCAAATAACACTTTCTGGAAAAGAAGGAGAATCTTTAGAGATAAATGTATCTATAACAGATCCAAATAATGGTGGTAGCCAAATTTATAGTTCAAGTAGAACCATTACTTTAGGAACAAAAGACACAATAACATTTTAATGAAATTAGATAAGGATAAAATAATAAAAGTTCAATTAGTAATTGCTAATTGGGCTTTTTTTGTATATAATAGAAGAAAAGGATTGAGAAAAAATGTCCCAAACGGACCTGGTCCCAATGGACCCAAAAAGGAAAAAACGGAGGTAATATGCAAGGATTAATTGTAGAGAATATATCGAATCTATATCAAGTAAAAGTAAAAAACGAAATATATGAAACAACTGCAAGAGGAAAATTCAAGAAAGAAGAGATAACACCTGTTGTTGGAGATATAGTAGATATAACTGTTACAGATGAAAAAGAGAGAAAAGCGGTAATTGAGAAAATTTATGAAAGAAACGTATATATTAAAAGACCAAAACTGGCAAATATTACACAAATTATTTTTGTTGTTTCTAGTAAGGATCCAAAGCCAGATTTATTAATGTTAGATAAACAACTAGCTTTTGCGGAATATGTAGGGGTAAATGTGGTTATTGTCTTAAATAAAACAGATCTAGATCAAAAAGAAGAGTTTAGAAATATAAAACAAATATATAGTAAAATTGGATATACAGTAATACTGACAGATGCCAAAAAAAGGAAAGGAATTGATCAATTAAAAGAATTATTAAGAAATAATGTGAATGCATTTTCTGGAAATTCTGGTGTTGGTAAATCTACATTAATTAATGGCATTTTTAATAAAGACATAACACAAGAAGGAGAAATTAGCAAGAAAAATAAAAGAGGAAAAAATACAACAACAGCGATTAAATTATATGAAATAGATGAAAATACCTATATAGCAGATACACCAGGGTTTTCAACATTTGATATATCAGAAATAGAGAGTAAAGATTTATATCAATACTTTAAAGAGTTTAGACAATTTGAAGAGAATTGTGAGTTTATAGGTTGTACCCATATAAAAGAAGAAAATTGCGGAATCAAACAAGCAATAGAAAATGGAGAGATTGATAAAGCAAGATATGAAAGATTTTGCAAAATATATCAAGAATTAAAAGAAAAGGAGGAAAGAAAATGGTAGAAGTTTCAACATCAATTCTTTCAGTAAAAAAAGGAGAGGAGTCAAAAACATTTTTTGCATTAGAAGCATCTAAGACAGATTATTTTCATATAGATGTCATGGATGGTGAGTTTGTAGAGAAAAATACATATCAAACCATGTTAGAATATGCTTCTTATATCAGAAGAATATCAAATGCACCATTAGATGTCCATTTAATGGTAAATGATATCAAAAAAGCAGTAGATGATTTTAGTGCAGTAGAACCAAATATCATAACATTTCATTTAGAAGCATGTAAAGATGAAAAAGAAGTAAGGGAAACAATAAACTACATAAAACAAAACAATTGCAAAGTGGGGATATCTGTAAAACCAAACACGAAGATTGAGGAAGTATACAAATATTTGCCATATATCCATATGTGTTTAGTGATGACAGTAGAACCAGGAAAGGGTGGACAAAGCTATTTAAGTGAGATGACAGAAAAAGTAAGAACATTGAAAAAATATATTGATGACAACCAATTAGAAATCGACATAGAAGTAGATGGTGGAATTAATTTAAGAACAGCTCCAGAAGTAAAAAAAGCAGGAGCAAATATACTAGTTGCAGGAACAGCGATTTTAAATGCAGTAGATTATAAAGTGATTATAGATGAACTAAAATCTGCAATTGTAAATTGACAATTTACATAAATGTGATATACTATATCCACCTAGATGGCTTGAAATATGTGTGTTAGATACCTAGAATAAAGTTATTTGGAGGAGGTATACATTGCAAAATTTACAGGACTATTTATCAACGGAATATTCATGGTGGGTATTTAATGAAGGTGATGACAATTTACTTATAGCACTTGATGCGAAAGTTAAGCCGACAGCTAAAAATCTTCGGATAATATTTCCTTGCCCTAATTGTGGGGAATATCATGTTGCCAAATTGAAAGATATAAAAATAGATGATACAGGAGACTATAATTTTTGTTGTCCCGAACACACAGAGTTAGGCGAGTATGAAGGGTACATATCACTAGATGACATGCCGGAGTGTCTCGAGAAGATTTTTAAAGAAGCGTCATTTGAAAAAAATTATTAAGAGTGAAGTTGATGAGTGACAATACTACATTGACAGCAACAAGAAACTTGTAAACCATAATCTAACACGCAAAACTAGATTAGAAACTAGGCAAAGAAGGAATCTTGCAATGCAGATTCCTTCTTTTGAAATATTTATTTAGATTTTTAATCGTTATTTTTATCTATTTTTTTATTTTTGTTTTCATCAGGTTTCTCTTTTATCAACAAACTATAAGAAACACTTCCAATTCCCCATACCATTGCTAATAATGAAAGAATAATACCTACATATGGGATTAAAGCTAATAGCCAGAAGATAATAGTTATCACAATTAAAAATCCTAATTTGTATAAATTTTGTGTGATTTTGAATTTATGACAAATCATTGCATTTATATTAATAAGTGTAACAGATGTACTAATAAACAAAAGAATAGCTAATACACAAAGTAATAATATTGCAAGTCGACTAGTAATAGGAATTAGTAGAATGATAATATATAGTAAAGTAAGAATAATTGGAACTAATATTCCTAATCCTATAATTTGTAAAGTTTTTCTTAATGTTAAAGAATGAATTGTATTATGTATTAATTTTGGAGAAATCCATAGGCTAAGTAACCATAAAATTATAGCAACTACTAATATACCTCCTAGAGAATACATATAATTTGAAATATCTGTGGTATTATTTTTTGAAGAAGTAAAATGTGTTTCTCCAGAAACAGCGCTTTCTGGCACAGTAATTTCTTCATCAGAAATATAATTTAAATCTCCTTGAATGGTACCATAAGATGTAATACTAGGTGTCTCTTCTGTATCAGGCTTTTCCTTGAAATTAATAGTAGAACAGTTAACGAAGACATTTCTTCCAATCATACCATTAACATTAAGTGTATTACAAATACTTCTAATATCTCTATACACAAATCCATCAATTGTTAAGGTATTACCAACAGAATAGATGTTGTAAGCTCTACCTTTTACAAGAATGGTATCGGCAGATGCAAATAAGTTGCTTAAAATGTATCCATTTTCTTCAATGTTGATGGTATTAGCAAAAATAAAGGCGTCTCCACCAATTTGAGAGTTAATTGTAACTGTATTTGCTATTATAAACAAATTTCCATCAACAGGTGTATCAACAGTTACATTATCTTGAAATAAGTATTCATCTCCTTCTTTTATTGTTTCTGTTTCTTGTGTTTCGCTTATAGGATTTACTTGATCAGTTGTAGTAGTTTCAGCTTCGACTTCATTTTCAGCATTTACGATTGGCGTAAATACAGAAATAAGAAGCAAAGCAATCAAAAAAATAATTTTTATTTTCTTTTTTAGCATAATAACCTCCTTTTAAATTAATATTAATAGAAATATATAACGGAAAAGGAATTTTGTCAATGCTAATTAAGTAGATATGTCATGATAAAATGGACTATTGGGACTAGGTCTGTTTGAATCCATTTTTATCTTAATGGGTTCAAACAGACTTGGTTCCAATAGTCCATTGCTTGGTCACTTGGTTTTCTTTTCTGATTTATCAACAAAGTAAGCACATTCACTTGTTGTTGAAAAAATGGTAGTTGTAATACTAGAGTAGGAACATTTACCATCTTTTTGATAAATACAATTTAGTGAACAATTAATATTTGTCAAAAAATCACCTCTATATAGTAGTATGTAAAAAAAGAAAAATAAATATACAAAATATAGGAATGTTATAAAAAAGAAAAAAGGGCGTAATATTGACAGATTTTAAAATATGATTGACAATTTACATAAAACGTAATATACTATATATACCTAGATGGCTTGAATTAAGTGTGTGAGGCTATAGTAACAAAATTTTGTATATGTAGGAGGAATAAGAAACATGAAAATAGAAGAGTATATAAAAACGCTGGATGATACTAAATCATATTGGTTGATAGAGGCACAAGAAATGGAGCCGCTTAATGACGTGCGGGCTACTGCAGAGAATTTGTGGGTAGTCTTCGTGTGCGGTAAATGTTCAAGTGAAAAAGAGCGGGAGTATCATGCAGTACCGTATACGGAAATTATCAAGGACAGTGACGGGGATTTTCTCGTATATTGTCCGACTGAAGGGGACACAAATGACCCAAATGACTGGGAAGATTACATAGTTAGAGGTAGTCTTCCTCCGGTGCTGGAAGAAATCTTCTCTGAAACAACATTCAGAACTGTGAGTTATTGCGATGATTCTTTGGATGATGAATATGACGCTGAAGACGAAGAGGCGTATGCCGACGGCGATGATGACATCTTATGTGAGGATGACTGCGAAGACGCCGATGATGATGACGCCGAGAGCGAGAGATAACGGAATCCGGTAGTGTAACTTTTTATGAGCCTTAACACACAACTAGATTAGATTATAAGCTAGGCAAAGAAGGAATCTGACAATGCAGATTCCTTCTTTTGAAAATGTAATTAAAAAATATAAATGATATAATAAAAATGTATTTTATGAATGTACATTTTTTTTATAATGTTTACAATAACCATTAATTGTACAAACATCACATTTAGGATTTCTAGCAATACAAGTATTTCTACCATGCCAGACAAATAAATGATTGATATCTTTTAAATATTCTTTTGGAAAAAGTTTAATTAAATCTTGTTCAATTTTTTCTGGCTCTTTTTCATTTGATAAACCAATTAAATTAGAAATTCGTTTTGCATGTGTATCAACAGCAACGCCTTCTGCAATTCCAAATACTTCTAGTAATACAACATTAGCCGTTTTTCTACCAACACCTGCTAAGCTCATTAAATCTTCCATATTATTAGGTACTTGCCCATCAAATTTTTCTAGTACTTGTTTTGCACATAATTTTATATTTTTTGCTTTATTTTTAAAAAAGCCACAAGGATGAATAAAATCTTCCAGTTCTTTTATATCTATATTTGCAAAATCTTCTACTGTTTTACATCTTTTAAAAAGGGCAGGTGTTGTTTTATTAACTCTTTCATCTGTACATTGTGCAGAAAGAATAACAGCAACAACTGCTTGTATAGGTGTTTCAAAATCCAAGCTACAAGTAGCATCTGGATAAGTTTGTTTCAAAATTTCTACCATTTTTACTGCGTCTTTCTTGTTCATATATCATCCCTTCTTATGATAAGTATCATTATTATTGTATATTTTAAAGAAAAAAGAAGGAAAAGTCAAATGCTGCTATGTTTATTATAAAGTAAAGCTGTTATTCTGATAAGGTAAACTTTTGCGATTTCCTACATAAAATTATACCATTTGCAATATATAAGTTTAATAATTTGTCTAATATAGTTGAAAAAAAGAAGAAAGACAGGATCTACATTGTAGATCCTGTCCATAATAGCTGGAACTGAGTCTACCTACATGTCGTACATGTAGGAGGCCTCATAAACTTCGGCCCAGTCCACATCCCCCGTTTCGGGGTCAGTGTACCGGTCAATCAGGTCCTGCATCCTCTGCTCGTATGAGCTTGAGGATGAGGCTGAGGCTGGAGCCGGAGCCGGGGTCGGAGTTGAGGTCGGGGCAAACCACCAGGTATTCCCTTCAACCTCGATGATTCTTCCATCCTCTGTTTCCAGAGTCATGAAGTAACCATCCTCGGAACTGTACAGAACTGTACAGTTCAGCTCCATCGTTCCGGCTTTAAATTTCATTTTTTCCGCCATAATTAATTCCTCCTAAAAGTTTTTAAAAATTTGTCTTGTGTCTTGGTGAAAAACACGAGGAAATTTACTAGTGACTATAATTATTATACCAAATTTTGGACAAAAAATCAAATTATGTAAATCCTCTTAGCGCTTTTAGGCTTGGTATTGCTATATATAGCAACTACTAAGAAAACATAAATGTAACATAAAAAAGATAAGTGAATATAATATACAAAAGAGAATGGAGGTAATAAACATGTTAAAATTGTTTAAAAAGACATTAGCAATTTGTTTAATAGGCTTGGGATTAGGCATATTATTAGTTTTATTACTTCCTATAACAGGCTGGTTATTTATGATAGGAGTAGTTGTGGTATGCGTTGGATTTATGTGGCTAGCATGCTAATATAAAAGGAGGGATACATATATGACGATTGTAGTTAAAAAAGTTCCAAAATTTTTGAGAGTTTTTGTAAAATTGATATTTGGAATTAAAGATAAAAATTGATAGTTTATATAATAAATAGAGAAGAAAGTAAAAAAGACCGCACGTTTGTTGCGGTCTTTTTCTTATACTTAAAATATCTTTGTATCAAAAAAAGAGCTTATGCTCTCTTTACTTTTCCATTTTTTAAACATTTAGCACATACATAAATTCTCTTTGCTTCACCATTTTCTGTAATGACTTTAACACTTCTTAGATTTGGTTTCCATGTACGTGGTGATCTTTTACTGATATGAGAACGTGTAATACTAAGTTTATTTCCATGATTAACTGATTTTTCGCATATTGCACATTTAGCCATTCTTAATTGCACCTCCTAATTCTTAAAATAAACTGACTATTAACAAGTTTAACACAAAAGTATAAAAAAAACAAGTATTTTTTAAAAAATATTTAAAAATCCTTGCAAATTAGGAAAAATGTGGTATAATAATTAAGCTTATGTGAATAAAGAAAGGTTTGAATAAGGTTGAAAAATAATTACAATTTTGGCGTCGTCAAACTTCATTTGAAATTTAATCAACGTACAATCAGTACGTCTCATAAATTTCAAACTTGTTTTCCTAGCCAAAATTTAATTCTTTTCCAACCAGATTTAGGACTTAAGAAAGGAATGTGAAAAAATGAAATGTAAAGTAGAAAAAACAGAAAATGCAAATGAAGTAAAATTAAATGTAACAATAGAAGCCGAAAAATTTGATGAGGCTATTAAAAAAGTATATTTTAAAAGTGCAAAATATTTTAATATTCCTGGATTCAGAAAAGGTAAAGCACCAATGAATATTGTTGAAAAATATTATGGAAAAGAAATATTCTATGAAGATGCTTTTAATGAAGTAGTTCCAGAAGAATTAGAAAAAGCAGTAGAAGAAAACAAATTAGAAGTAGTTAGTAGACCAGATATAGATGTAACACAAATTGGAAAAGGACAAGACCTAATTTTTACAGCTGTATTCCAAACAAAACCAGAAGCAGAACTTGGAAAATATAAAGGTGTAGAAATTAAAAAAATAGAATATAAAGTAACAGATGAAGATGTAGAACATGAATTAGGACATATGCAAGAACATAATTCAAGATTAATATCTATAGAAGATAGACCAGTAGAAAAAGGTGATATTGCTAATATTAATTTTGAAGGATTTATAGATGGTGTTGCTTTTGAAGGTGGAAAAGCAGAAAACCATGACTTAGAAATTGGAAGCAATACATTTATACCAGGATTTGAAGAC
>CALXEX010000039.1 GCA_944387445.1 uncultured Clostridia bacterium
CCACTTCCCAGATTCGAACTGGGGACCCTCGCATTACAAGTGCGATGCTCTGGCCAGCTGAGCTAAAGTGGCAAAATTGGTGACCCCGACGGGAATCGAACCCATGTCTCCGCCGTGAAAGGGCGGTGTCTTAACCGCTTGACCACGGGGCCTTATATAAGAAACTAAATAATAAAATATTATTTAGTTTCATTTGGTGAGCCATCCGCGACTCGAACGCGGGACAACTTGATTAAAAGTCAAGTGCTCTACCACCTGAGCTAATGGCCCATGTACGCGTTAACCAGAACGCTTTTATAGTTTACAATATTTTTTGGCAGTTGTCAATAGATTTATGAAAAATTTGTGAATTTTTTTTGTTTTTTTGATAAACTCAAACATTTCTTAGAAAATTTTCACTATTTTTTTCAAATTTTTCCTTATTTTCATAAATAAAATACCAATCTAAATAGAAAAGAATTAAACTTTAGTAAAGAAAATTTTGTAATAATATCAGAAATGACCATTTTTTATAATCACATTTTAATAAACTTTTGTATTTCTAAAATTTAATTCTTTTCTGATCCTATTATTCTGCATTTAATTTTTCTAATACATCTTCTACATCTATTCCATGAACATCACAAGCTTCCTCAATTGTTTCCATTTGAGATGCAGGACAACCTATACAATGCATTCCAACATTTAATAGTATTTCTGCTTTTTCTGGAGCTACTTCTAAAAGTTCTCCTATTCTTGTATCTTTATTAAATTTCATTGTTCTTCCTCCTTTTTATTGTTCAGACTACAAATTTTACTAAATATTTCTCTAAATACTTGAAACTGAACACTTGTAAATTTTTGTTACGATTGATAGTTAAAAATCATTTTTTAAACTTTAATATGCATTTATAAACTATAAATGTAACACATCTTTATAAATTTTATCACAAATTTTGCAAAAAGTATAGACAAATCATAAAAAATATTGTATTATGGAAAAAATTGTAAGGTGGTGATTATATTTTTACACTTCTAGATTTATTTTTTATCTCTTTTATTATTCATCTTTTTATTACTTTATATTCAATTTATACATTTTTTGATATCAAAATTTTTCATAATCAACAAGGTTCAAAATTAAAATTAAAACAAAAATTCATAGAAAAAGGAGGTTTTTAGATTATTAAACGATTTTTACAATTTTTGAGGATATTTCTTATGCTATTTTTAACTGTATTTTTTATTTCTTTGCATTATCATTTCTTTTATTCAATTTATACTGCAGAAGAATTAATTATTCCATACGGATTAAAGCCTTTTGATATTTGTTCAAAAAATCCAATTTTATGGAAATATATAAAAATAACACATATTGCTAGTTTTGCTTTTTCCATAATTATCATAACCAATCTTTTCTTTTCAAAATTATTCAAAAAATTTTTTAAGTCAGAAAAAATCAAATCAAAAAACCAAAAACAAAATTCCATAGGAAGTACTAAATTTAGAAATAGTACAAATCCATGTAACCGTCTACAATTATTGGTTGGCTTTGATGAAACTTCAAAATCAAATATATATATTCCCGAAAGTGGATTATATCAAAATTTTTTAATTACTGGTACCATTGGCTCTGGCAAAACTTCTTCTGCAATGTATCCTTTTACAGAACAAATTCTTAAGTTTAATAGCCAACATTCTAATCAAAAAATAGCTATGCTCATTTTAGATGTAAAAGGGAATTACTATTCACAAGTAAAAGAATTTTGTAAAACCTATAACTTACTTTCTGATTTAATTGTTATAGAACTTCATTCTCATATTCATTATAATCCATTACATAAGCCCCATTTGAAACCTCAAGTATTAGCCAATCGTTTAAAAACAATTCTTCTATTATTTTCAGAAAATAATTCAGAATCTTATTGGTTAGATAAAGCAGAACAAGTTTTAACAGAATGTATTAAATTATGTCGTTTTTATAATCATGGATATGTCACTTTTTTAGAACTTCATAAATTAATAACCATTCCGAATTATTATCAGGAAAAAATCCCTATATTAAAAGAACGCTTTATGAATGGAAAATTGAAAAAACAAGAAATTTATGAATTAAATGCTTGTTTAGATTTTTTTCAAAAAGAATTTGAAACATTAGATCAACGAACAAAAGCAATTCTTATTTCTGAAATTACCAGAATTACCAACACCTTTGTCTCTGACTATGATGTTATGTCTTGCTTCTGCTCCCCTAAAGAAAAACTTACTTTTACTGGTTTTGAAGAAGTCATAAAAAAAGGGAAAATTGTCGTATTAAATATGAATATTTCTGAATATGCTAATCTTTCTAAAATGATTGCAACCTATTTAAAACTAGATTTTCAAACAGAAATATTAACCAATTTATCCAATCATCACATATATCCCACAGCATTTATTTGTGATGAATATGACAAATATGCCAGTAAAACTGATGCAGAGTTTTTCTCTTTAAGTCGAGAGGCAAAATGTATCAATATTGTTAGCACACAAAGCTATTCCTCTTTAAAAAATACTTTAAAAGATGATTCTTTTGTCAAAGTCATTGTTCAAAATTTAATTAACAAAATTTGGTTTCGTACTGATGATATTTTTACAATCGAAGAAGCACAAAAACAGTTAGGAAAAGAAGAAAAAACAAGAATTTCAAAAAGTGTTTCTGAGAATGCCAAAGAAACCAAATTTAGTTATATTTCTAATACATTGAATTCTGAAAATTCTAATATTTCTGAATCTATCAGCACATATATTCAAAATGATTATATTTATGAATCTAATTATTTCACGCAAAAACTAGAAACTTTTTATGCTTTATGTTTTTTATCAGATGGTACTCGCATATATCCCCCTTGCAAATTACAAATGATTCCCTATTTTAAAAATCCCAAAATATTTAATGTGAAGAAATAAGTTCCTTTACATTTGTATCACAAAAATTTAAAAGAGCACAAATGCTCAGAAGGAGGTTTTTATGAAAAAAATAAATACAAAAAATCATATAAAAAAACAATCATTTTATGTTTATGGATTCTATATCTTAATGGTGTTTTTCATTCTTATACTTTTCTATTCTTCGACTACTTTTGCCTTAGGAGATCCCAAACTTATTAGCACTATTAATTCTGCTTTTGAAGATATCGAAGATTGGATTTTAAAAATTGCCACACCTGCTGCAGCCGTAGCTGTTGGTACAGGGGTATTTATGAAAAAATTTAGTTTTGGAGATGAAGAAAAAATTCGTACAGGAAAAAAATTAATTAAAGGTTCTTTGTTTTCATATGCCTTTATACTAGCAATTGATTTAATTTTATCAGCAATACAGTCTTTAGTAGGATAGGAGGTTAGATGGAACAATCTGAAAATATTACACAAGTTATTATTGATACCATCAATACAATCTTTGAAAATCTTTTTAGTTCTATTGATAATCAATTATATAGTTTATTAGATGAACTTACATTTATTAATTCTGATATTTTAACAGATAAATACTTTCAGGATATTTTAGGTACATCTGCTTCTAGTGGTATTTTGTTAATTGCGAATACCTTGTTATTTGCTTTTATTTTATATTACAGTATTAAGTACCTATTATCTCATTTAACTTATGATCGAATTGATAAACCTTCTAGCTTTTTTATAAAAATGGTTATCTATGCTATTTGTATGAATTCTTCCTTTTTTATTGTAGAAATGTTTATTGATTTAATATCTAACGCTTCTTTATTTATCCGTAGTATTGGAGAAGATTTATTTCAAAAAAGCATTTGTTTTTCATCTTTAGTGACAAATATCAATACCAATATATCTATTGACACATCTTCTGTAAATATTTTTTCAATTGATGGTTTAATAAAAGGTGTGTTGTCTGTTTCTTTATTAAATCTAGTATTTACATACTCTCTCAGATATATTTTGATTAAAGTTTTTGTACTTATAACACCTTTTGCTTTTTTATCTTTAATTCTTTCTAATACAAGTTGGTTTTTCAAAGCTTGGCTTAAAAACTTATTTTCTCTTTTATTCATTCAAATTATTGTATCTATCATTTTATTACTCATGTTTTCTGTTAATTTTTCAAATACAGATTTATTTAGTAAATTCATTTATGTTGGTGGTATGTATGGTTTGATCAGAGCAAATTCTCTTGTACGTGATTTTATCGGAGGTGTTTCCACAACTGTTGCACAATCTGTGAAAAGTTTTACCAATTTAAAATAAGAAATGTTAGTTTCATATCTAAAAAATATGTAATGATTTATATCTCAATAAATTGGAGGCGATTTTTTGAAATTTATTTTTCCACAAAATTATACATTTAAAAATAAAATATTCGGATTTATTGATTATTCTGTAGCCATCATGAATATCATTTGGGCTATCATGGTTGGAGGTTTATTACATCTCTTTATTTCTGACATAAATACAAAAATCATTATATTTATTATTTTGTGTTTTCCAGTATTTCTACTTAGCATTTCTGGTATTCATGGGGAAAATATGATCTATGTATTCTTTTATATGTTCAAATTTTTTATAAAGCAGAAATTATTTTTTTATTGTAAAACAAACAGATATAGGTGATTGGAGATTTTGGTCTTGAAAATTAAAAATTTCTCCTTGAATTTTTTGTCTAAAAAAGATATAATTTGAATTACCAATTATGAAATTTTATAAGAATCTTAATCTTATACAATTTGCTCTTAGAAAGGATTGATTACAAAAATGAAATTGGAACAAAATGATAAAACACTTTTATTTTCTGAAACAACCATACCGGACATATTTTTTTCAGATTATTTACCTCAAATACCAGGAGATTATTTGAAAATTTATTTATATACATTATTTCTTTCAAAATATAATAAAGATATTAAGTTAAATGATTTATCTAAAAAATTAAATATACCTTTAAAATCCATAAGTGAAGGGTTCAAATTTTTAGAGGAAAATAAATTATTAACTAAAAAATCAACTGGATATGTCATTGTGGATTTACAAGAAGTTACCCTTCATCAATTGTATACGCCTAATTTAACTGTTTCAAAAGAAAAAGTTGAACAAACTGCTAAAAATCAATCTAGAGCAAAAGCAATTGAACATATTAATAATATGTATTTCCAGGGAATTATGAGTCCATCATGGTATAATGATATAGACATTTGGTTTAGAAAATATAACTTTGATGAACAAGTTATGATTGCTCTTTTTGATTATTGTTATAACAGAAGTGCTATGCATAGAAATTACGTCCAAACCGTTGCGGAAGCTTGGGCTTCTAATAAAATAAAAACTTGGAATGATTTAGATAAATATTATGCAAAACAAGAAAAACTAAATACTTTGAAAAAAACAATTTCTAAAAAACTTGGTAAACATGGAAATTTAACACAATATGAAGAAGCTTATATCGAAAATTGGGTACTAAATTTTGGATATGATATGGACATTATCGAAATCGCTCTAAAGCGTACCACTTTAAAACAATCTCCTACATTTGAATATATTAATACCATTATTACGGATTGGCATGACAGAAATTTGAAAACACCTGCTGAAGTAAATGCCTTTATTGAGCAAAGGAAAAAGCTAAGCAAAGATACTAAAAATCTAAAAAATCAAGTAGAAAAAGTAAATTATGAACAAAGAAAATATGAGAATTTAGACTTTTTATATGCAAACCAAATGAATAAGGAGGATAAAATTGGCTAATGAAATTTTAAATGCTTTATTAAAAGAATATGAACAAAAAAAATTAAGAGCAGAAATCGAAGCAGATGAAAGAAAAGATGCACTATATAAAAAAATTCCTAAATTACAAACATTAGAAAATGAAATCAATCATAGTGCGCTTTCTACTGCAAAAGATATTCTAAATAAAAAATATACTGCATTATCTTCACTTTCTGATAAAATGGATTCTTTAAAACAAGAAAAAGAAATGATCTTAAAAGAAAATCACATTGATGCAGATTATCTAAAACCACATTATGAATGTCCTTTATGCCAAGATACTGGGTATATTCAAAAAAATAATTATCTAACAGAAATGTGTTCTTGCTTAAGACAAAAACTTTTAGATATTTCTTTTAATAAATCTAATATGTCTAATTTAGATAAAGAAAACTTTTCTACTTTTAATGAATTACTTTTTTCAGATAAAGCAAATCCTGAAAAATATAGATTTTCCATTTCCCCTAGGGAAAATATGCTAAAAATAAAGGAAAAATCTTTAGAATTTGTACAAAATTTTGATAACCCAGATTATAAAAATTTATTGTTTTCAGGAAATACAGGACTAGGAAAAACATTTCTTTCTAATTGCATTGCTAATGAAGTATTGAAAATGGGTAAAACTGTATTATACCAAACAGCACCTATTTTATTAGAAAATATTATTGATTATAAATTAAGTAAACAAAAAGCAAATTTGGAAGATATTAATAAATCTGTATTAGAAACAGATCTGTTAATTATTGATGATTTGGGAACAGAAAGCTTAAATAGTATGAAATTAAGTGAATTATTTACGATTATTAATACTCGAATTCTTAACTTAAATCACAAAATTACGAAAACGATTATTTCCACAAACTTGAATATTAATGAGATTTTCAGTAAATATGAAGAAAGAATTGGTTCTAGAATTGCTGGATATTATGATATTTATTGTTTTTTCGGAGATGATATTCGTTTTAAAAAGAGATAAAAAATTTAATTTTTTATATATGCAAAAACTAAAATATATTCAATAAAACATCAAATTTTATCATAAGTGGGCCTGAATAGTAATCCAAGAAACAAAAAATCCTTTTAAGAAAATCTTAAAAGGATTTTTTTATTTCTATGAATTTTCTACATCATTAATTTCTGGTGCTAATATTTCCATACTTACAACTTTTCCACCATCACTTGTTCTCATTAATGTAACACCTTGTGTTGATCTACCTAAAACGCTAATATCTTTTACATTAATTCTAATAATGGTTCCCGTGTCTGTAATTAACATGACATCGTCTTCTTCAGATGCAATTCGAACACCAACTAATTTTCCAGTTTTAGGTGTAATTTTATAAGTAACAACACCTTTTCCACCTCTATTTTGTACTCTATATTCGTCTAGTTCTGTTCTCTTACCAAATCCGTTTTCTGTAATTGCTAATAATGTTGCTTTTCCTCCTGAAATCACAGATTCCATACCAATTACTTCATCATCTTCGTCAAGTCTAATACCAATAACACCTTGAGAAACTCTACCTATTGGTCTAACGTCTTTTTCATCAAATGTAATACACATACCATTTCTAGTAACTAAAACAACATTATCCTCTCCATCTGTTAGTCTTACACCGATTAATTCATCATCTTCTTTTAATGTAATTCCTTGTAAACCAGTTTTTCTAGTAGAATCATATTCTTTTAATGCTGTTTTCTTAATTAAACCATTTTTTGTTGCCATCAATAAATATTTTCCTTCAGCAAAGTTTTGGATTGGTATAACAGCAGATACTTTTTCTCCTGCATCTAAACTTAATAAATTTACAATTGCAGTACCTTTTGCAGTTCTTCCTGCTTCTGGAATTTCATACCCCCTTAAATGATATAACTTACCTTTATTCGTAAAGAATAAGATTGTATCATGTGTTGAAGCTGTAAAGATTTGTTTTACAAAATCATCTTCTCTCGTTGCAATTCCTGTTATTCCTTTTCCGCCACGTCTTTGACTCTTATATGTATCAATTGGCATTCTTTTGATATAACCAAAATGTGTTAAAGCAACAACTGTTTGCTCTTCTTTAATTAAATCTTCTACGTCTATTTCACCTTCTGCAGCCACAATTTTGGTTTTTCTCTCATCACCAAATTTATCTTTAATTTCTAATAATTCTTCTTTAATAATATCATAAACTAATCTTTCACTATTTAAAATATCTCTTAAATGTGCAATTAATTCCATCAATTGATTATATTCTTCTTCGATTTTCTCTCTTTGCAAACCTGATAATGTTCTTAATCTCATATCCAAAATTGCTTGTGCTTGGATATCCGTAAGTCCAAATCTTTCCATTAATCTTTCTTTAGCATCATCGTAAGAATTTCTAATAATATTAATAACCTCATCAATGTTATCTAGTGCAATTTTTAATCCTTCTAATATATGTGCTCTTGCTAATGCTTTATCTAAATCAAATTGTGTTCTTCTTAATATAACATCTTTTCTATGATCTATATAACAATCTAAACATTGTCTTAATGTTAAAATTTTTGGAACACCATTTACTAATGCAAGCATAATAATACCAAAAGTTGTTTGCATTTGTGTATGTTTAAATAATTGATTTAATACTACTTGAGGATTTGCATCTCTTTTTAATTCAATAACAACTCTTACTCTATCTTTTCTATCAGACTCATCTCTACATTCTGATATACCTTCTATTTTTCTTTCTTTAGATAAATCAGATATTGTTTTAATTAAATTTGCTTTATTAACTTGATATGGTAAAGAAGAAACAATAATTCTTTGTCTATTCCCACTCATTTCTTCAATTTCTGTTTCTGCTCTTAAAGTAATTTTTCCTTTACCAGTTGTATATGCTTGTTTAATACCTTCAAGTCCTAAGATAATTCCTTCCGTTGGAAAATCTGGACCTTTAATAACACTCATTAATTCTTCATCTGTAACATTATCTTCATCAATAATCTTAATAATTCCATCAATCAATTCTGTTAAATTATGTGGTGGGATATTGGTTGCCATACCTACGGCTATACCTGAAGAACCATTAGCTAATAATGCTGGTATTCTTGCTGGTAAAACAGTTGGTTCTTGTAATCTATCATCATAGTTTGGCATAAAATCAACTGTATTTTTCTCAATATCTGTTAACATATATTCTGCAATTTTAGACATTCTTGCTTCTGTATACCTCATAGCGGCTGCTCCGTCACCATCGACAGACCCAAAGTTACCATGTCCATCAATTAACATATATCTCATTGAGAAATCTTGTGCTAATCTAACCATCGCATCATATACAGAACTATCTCCATGTGGATGGTATCTACCTAAAACAGAACCTACTGTATTGGCACACTTCCTGTATGGTTTATCTGATGTAATACCATCTTCATGCATTGAATACAAGATTCTTCTATGTACCGGCTTTAAACCATCTCTTACATCTGGAAGTGCACGAGAAACAATAACACTCATGGCATAGTCAATATATGCTTCTCTCATCTCTTTTTCGATGTCTTTTTCGATTATTTTTCCGTCTCTTCTTTCTTGTCTTTCTTCCATTGTTTTCCCTCTCTTCCTTTATATTTCTACCTTTGTATTATACTAAAACAAACCTTACTTTGCAAGTAAAATCCTTAAAAAAACTAGGGAAATAAATATTTTAGATTGTTGTATTAATCTATACTGTTATGTCATGCTTTTAAACAATTAAAAAGTAAATTAACACCATCTATAAAACCTTGTCTATAGAATTCTTTATTATATTCAGTAACTTTTATATTGTAGTTATCTTCCCATTTATTAAAAACTTCTTTTAGATTTATTTTGCAATTAGAGTCATCTCTTATTATTTCTAAATCCATTTTTTCTAACTTGCTTTTTAATTTTTTATCTACATTTTTTAATATATTATCCAATTTCTCCTCTTGCGCTTGATAGATTACATTAATCATATCCTGTTCCTCAAAATTTTTAAAATTACAATTTATATCTTTATCCATAATCATTTTACCTCTATTATAAAAATAACTAATTTCTTTTCTATTATCTATCAAAATTATCTTTTTATACCTTTATTTTTGAATCTTAGTTTCGTATCTAGCTAAATTTCGTCTATCATTTTTTACTTCATTATTTAAATATTTTTGCTTATTATTCCTATAATATTGTATAATGATTATCAATGTTGTTTTTGTTGGCATTTGCTTTTTGCATATTTTCTTCATACGCTTGCGGTCTGTCGGTTTTTGAGATTTTTTGTAATATAATGTAAATAATATTTTTTTTGAGGTGACATTATGCAAGAAGATTATAAAGTTGGAGAAAGAATTAGACAAATACGTGAAAGCTTAAATATGAATAGAGAAAAATTTTCAGAAATGATTGATATATCAAGTGTATTCTTAGGTCAAATTGAACGTGGAGAAAGATCTCTAAGCATAAAAACATTATCTAAAATTGTAAAATTTACTGGAGCTTCTACTGACTATATTTTGTTTGGAAATGACAATACAAATACTACCATCGATAAAATTAATCGAATTTTAAAAGACTGCTCAAAAGAAGGCTTAAATTTTATTTATGAATTTACTTGTTCTATCAATACTTTCTTAAAAAGTGAGAATAGAAAATTGTAACTACAAAGAGGATATTTATTTCCTCTTTATTATTTTCATAATAAAATGTTTAATAATTATAAAAAATTATTACAGATTATTTTATATTAATTTAAATAAATATTATTATATTAATTTTTTTGCCAGATCTAATTGATCTTGATTTAAATTAAAATCTTGTCCATTATTTTTTATTAAATTATGTAAATTCTCGATCGTCCTTGCTTGATTTATTACTTTTTCTACTGGAGCTAAATTACCTAATATTTTTTCTATTTTTACATATTCCTGTTCCATTGCTTCAAAATTTTTATTCTGAAAACTTTCTTTCCAATTATTCATATATTTTTCTATATTTTCAAATTCTATATTTTGTTCTTTAAATTTCTCTTCTATATTACTTTCTATACTATTTAATATAATATTTTTTCCTTGTTTAATTGTATTTGAAATATTGTAATTAATAATTCCTTTTTCATTTACTTTATCTACAACTGTATCTAATAACGAAGAAATCCCATCAATCAATCCTCCTGCTTTAACAGCATCTTGCATTTGAGAAACATTTTCAAAATTTCCTGTAAAAATTCCTATTGCACTTTTTCCAAGATTTATAGCATCATCAATTGTTTGGGTAATTCCGTCCTTTAATCCATATTCTAATAAGTTATCTTTTATATTTATAACTTGTTCATCAATAAAGGCTGGTAATAATGCTCTTATTCCTATATCAATTGCTGTATTTATTGTTTTGCCTAATGTCGTTTCTAAAAAATTCGTTTGTTCATTTTTATTTGTTATTTCATTATTTAATTCATTTTCAATTTTGTTTATTTCCATATAAATATTTCCTCCTTTTTTATTAAAATTTTTAAATAGCTTTTTTAATTATTAATAATTTATTAGTAAATATTTTCTATTAATTTTTAATAATTATTTTTTATATTAATTTATTTTTTTAAATCATTTTATTTTTAAATAGTTTTATTTTTTATTTTCCATTTAAAAATTTTATTAATAATTTTTTAATAATATATTTTTTATTTTTTTTAGATAATATTCTATTAAATTTATTAGATTGATTTTTTAATTAATTACTTGCATTAATTAAATCTTATTTTTATTAATTCATTATTTTTTTATAAATTCTATACTATATAAATAAATTTTTAATTTACTTTTTTCATTTTTTATTTAATTTTTTTAGGAAATTTTATGTGTTTTTTGTGATTTCATAGGAACTTTATTTTTGTTTTATGTATATTTGCTTTTTTTAGTATTCATTTATTTTTTTCTTCGATTTACTTTGTTTTTCCTTTTATTAACTGACTTTTAGATGTTTCCTTATAAAATATTTTAATAATATTTAAGCTTTATTTTTACATATTTATTTTTTTAGTAAACTTTTAATTCATTCTTTTTTTACTTTATAATAATTTTATATTTGTATTAAATTTTCTAATTATATTAAATTTTCAATTTCAATTTTATTAATGTTTTTATCTTTTTTTATTTATTTATTTTTAATATTTTAATAATTATATATTTAAAATTATTTTTATTATTTACAAATATTTTTATATTCATAAAAAATTTAAATCCTTTATTTCGTATTTTCACGCTTTATTTTTTTATTTTATATTTTTATATTTTTTTATTTAATTTAAATTTTGCTATTTATGTTTTATTTTAATTTAATTTATATTTTATTTTTATATATTTTTTTATTATTTATATTTTTAAATAATTTATTTAAAAAATCTATTCAAATTGTTTGTACATTTTTATAGTTTCTTTTTTTATATTTTTAAATTTATTTTTTATTTATATTTGTATTTTTTTTTATTTTATAATTT
>CALXEX010000040.1 GCA_944387445.1 uncultured Clostridia bacterium
ATGTATTAACATCAATTGGATTTATGATATTTCATGTTATTTAGGCTATTTCTTAGCAATCTATCTCGTAACTTTTATAGCCATTATTCCAGGATTTCATTATGTTTTTAACTTTTTTAGCTTATTACTTCAAAAAAAAGATAAGAAATCCTATAGCAAAAAAGAAGAAGATGTTACGATTTTGATACCAATATATAATGCAAAAAAATCAATCGAAAATACAATTAACTCTATTAAAAAACAGAAATACTGTGGAAACATTTATGTAAAAATGATTGATGATGGTTCAACAGATGGAACTTTAGAATTATTAAAATCAATGGATTTAGATTCTAATATGACACTTATAGAAAGTGAACACACTGGAAAAGCCACAGCTTTGAACAAAGGATTACAAACTGTATGTACAGATTATACCATTACAATTGATAGTGATACTGTTTTGCATCCTTTAGCTGTTAGAAATATCATGCATAAGTTAGTAAATTCTCCTAAAAAAACGGTTGCAACAGCGGGTTGCTTATTTGTTAAAAATGACAAAAAGAACTTTATTACCAAAATACAACAATGGGATTATACACTGGGTATCTTTGGTGTAAAACTAATGCAAGGTAATTACAATTCCACATTAGTTGCACAAGGTGCTTTTAGTGCTTATAAAACAAAAATGTTAAAAGAAATCGGTGGATGGCAACATTGTGTAGGAGAAGATATTGTTCTCACTTGGCAATTGTTAAGTAAAGGTTATGAAACCAATTTTGCCAAAAATGCCATTGCCTATACAGTTGTTCCAGAAAAATATAAGGAATTGGGTAAACAGAGAAAAAGATGGGCTAGAGGTATGATAGAAGCTTTTAAGAAAAATAAAATATTGACATCTAAAAAAATGTCTTTGAAGTCTAAATTCTTAGCATGCTTTAATGTCTTTTTCCCTTTTATTGATTTAGCACTTCTGATTTTTGTACCACTTAGCTTAATTTTTTTAGCTTTTGGAAATCCTTTACTACTTGGTTGGATTTCTTTATTAGTTATTCCTTTTGGATTATTGCTGTGTTTATTAATCGAAATCAAGAGAAAAAATATGCTAAAAGAAATTGATTGTAAATTAGAAAAAAGAAGTTGTTTGGCATTTATTGTCTATATTTTGGTATATGCTTTTATCTTGGCACCTTATTGTCTGATGGGATATATTTCAGAGCTATTCAATTTGAAAAAGAGATGGTAACTGTGATGAGGAAGGAGATATTCCTTCCTTTTATGCTTTTGACATAGAATGATTTCGTATTGTCTATTCATTAAAAATAATCCCTTTTAATTGAAGTGTACATAAATTTGTGGTATAATATATATCGATAACATTTTGTATAGTCTTCCTTGCGTGACATCAGGTGTATGCAAGAGGACAGTAATTAGAGGAGGAGATAAATATGTTAAACAAAAAATTTTTAAACCTGAGGGCATTTTGGTGTGGGAGCAACAAAAAAGCCATCAAAAAACTTTTAAGAATCAAAAACTTAAAAGGACTTAATGAACTTTTTAAGCGGTTGAACTGCTTGCGCAGATGGACATCCATTACTTCTGATAGCCGGTATAACGAGCTAGATAAGCAGACATTAAACTCTGTCATCGCTTACATGCTTGCTTCTTATTCAGAAAATCATGGATATACCATTAAATGGGAGTTGTTTCCAAAGATCACATTATATAGGTCTTTCCAGAAGACTTATGTAAATTACGATACCAAAGAGCACACGATTGAAGAAATCTGTGCTTTAAAAACCATTCCCTTATCTGCATTTGATACAGCAGTCCAAGAATTTATCGAAGAATGTACCAATAAGGAATTTTCTGACTTCATAACAGAAGATATTCTTGGTAGCTTCGAGATGACAATCTACAAGGCTGCAACAAAAATTGCTACCTTGGTAGAATTGCAGGAGATTTCTCATCTCATTATCAAGGATTCAGAAATTTACACACGTAAATTGCTTGAAATCCTTGAATCAATCGAAGAGTTTAAGTATATCCCAGGAGTGACTGAATTTTCACACATGGATGGAAACTATTTCAAACTCTTCTCTGAGATTTCGAAACTTAGAAATCAGAACCGGTGGGCTGTTCAGCCCTATCTGATTAACTGCTCCGTTTTAGGACATCTTTTCGATACTGCTATTTTTGCATATCTTATCGGAATGGAATATTTCGAAGATAACGAAAGATTAGCTACCAAGATGTTCTTTGTCGGAATCTTTCACGATATTGCAGAGAGATGGACAAATGATATTCCATCTCCCATTAAGAACAAGATTAAAGGATTCCGTGATGCGATTAACGAGTATGAGCAGATCGTATTGGAGGAAAACGTATATAGCCGGCTACCTAAATTTATGGGTGAAGCAATACGTACAATTATGATTGAAGAACCAAGCAATGCTTTTCTTCATAAGTTTATGAAAGGGGCCGACTACCTTTCGGCTGATGCCGAATGTTGGCGACAGTACGATGCTGGAAGTAGAGATACGTACTTCTTCACATCTGCAATCATGGGATTCCAGATGCATTTGTGGAAAAAAGACTATATTCTTCCGAAGCATTGTCAAAAGCTTCACAAATACTATTTCCGGTATGCTCGGAAGAGTATCAGGTGGTCAATCATACACTGCACTATATACTATGTCTTAAACTATGCTTTTCAGGCTAAAAATTAACACACAAACCAGCCACCCCTGCTTGGGTTGGCTGGTTTGTCTTTTATATTAAAATCTTTATCTAAATATAGAATAATTCTTTTGTCTATGATATAGTAAAATAAATTATGATTTATTAAGAGGTGATATTAAAATGATAATCAATAGTTTTGACAATCATTCAGAAGCCAAAATTAATCCTAAACCAAAAGAAACCAGATTAACATGTGATGCATGTATTATTACATTATCGAATATCATAGAAGATTATGTACTTAACCATTATGACTGTAAAAAAGTTGGTGAACTAAAATTTGTAACTGGTCCTTTATCTGTTTATGAATTAGAATATAAAAATAAGGTTATTGCATTTTATAAAACTTATATGGGTGCCCCTACCGCTGTTGGAGCTTTAGAAGATGCTACTGAAATATTAGATACCAATAAATTTGTTGTTTTTGGTGGTGCAGGTTCTCTAGATAAAACAATCTCTCATGGTAAAATTATGGTTCCAACATATGCCTATCGAGATGAAGGAACTTCTTATCATTATGCTACACCAAGTGACTATATAAAAATCAAAAATGCTCCTATTGTTTCAAACTTTATGAAAGAACAACATCTTCCTTTTGTAGAAGGAAAAACTTGGACAACAGATGCTTTCTATCGAGAAACTGTTCATAATTTTGAAAAAAGAAAACAAGATGGTTGTATTTCAGTTGAAATGGAATGTTCTGCTTTACAAGCTGTTTGCGATTTTAGAAATTTAGAATTATATTATTTTTTAACAAGTAGTGATTTACTAGATGCACCTGTTTGGGACAGTCGAAAAAAAGAAAATGATTTGACTGGAACACAACATGATTTCACACATTTTGAGATTGCATTAGAGTTAGCAATTTCAGTATAAAATTATAAATTTTGATTTGACAAAATAATAATACTATGTTATTATTTAAATATAATAAAAATGTATCCTAGGTCAGGTTGAGGATAACATTTACTCGTATGTGTACCGTAACTACACATACTTTTTTTATGATAAAAAACAGAGTAAGACCGTAACTTCCTACTCTGTTTCGACTATGTAATGACATATTTAGTCTTTATCCTTTTTGTTTTCTTCTACTTTTAATTGATTGTTTTTATCTCTTTCCGCTAAAAGCATTTCAACTAATCGTAGAATAAGCTCAGGTTGAGTCATCACATTTACCCCCTTTCCGCTCTATGTAAGAACTGCCTTCATGACAAGAAAGGTTGCTATTATGTTACAATATTTTACATCAAAAAGCAATCGAACAGTAAAATTTTCCTAAAAAGTTTCAAAATAAATATAAAACTCCCTATGCAACATCATCATGGGAGTTTTATATTTGATTTCAAAACAAAAATCACCTTTATTATCTACATAATTATTAAAAACTATTAACAATTTCAATATAAAACTATAAGTATAAATTTGTTTTTTTATGTAAAGTATGATATACTATACCTGTAACTAGCTAGAGAAAACTCTCTAGTAAATACTTTTTCACAGAAAGGATTAATGGTGTATGGAAAAAGCGACCTATTATTCAGACAAACGGCATCTAGTCTATAAGTCCCCTGATTTTGATGGTCAAGGGAGAATTTTGCTCTCTGACGAAGTAGAATGTCAGTATGACCGCAAAAAGCAAAATCATATATTGAGGGAAATCGGATTAAAAAGAAAAGGAAAGACTCCTGAAGTTTTCTCTTGGAAAAATCCCGTTCATGTGCAGACATACCTTTCACTTTTAATGGGTGAATGCATTCGGGTCACAGCTATTATTCAGGATCTTAACTATCCAGATAGTTGTCCGCGCTGTATTATATATATAGCAAATCCCTATTCCATTTCGATACCGGAGATTATTCCGGGAAATGAATATGTGGATCTTGACGGCACCACAGTGACTCGGATTAGTTCTTATTACTATAAACCAATAGTAATTTATAAGGATCCCCATTTTAACAAAGAACAGTTGGTTGCATGCTTTTACTCTAATGGAATAGAGTATCTATACTGTTCTAGAAAGAGGGAATGTGTCCTGAAAGAGCTCGGCTTGAAATCATATGGTGGCTCTTATACAGAACGCTTTTCATGGGATAACCCTTCTCATGTGCAAGCATACCTCTCGGTTTTAATGGGTAAGTGCATTTTTGTCACAGCCATCATGAAGGCTTGTGATTATGGAGATGGTTATCCATACTGGATGATCTATATCCAAGATGCACAAGATGCAGACTGCGATGGGGAGTTTTTCGATGACGAATTGGATGAGTAAATTCCCAGGTCAAAAGAAAGGTGAACACAGATTTGTGTTCACCTTTCTTTATCAGTAACTTGCTAGTTAGTCTTAAATTTATTGTCATTGATTATGACATATATATAAAGGTAACTAAATATACTTTGAATATAGCAGTTGTTCAAGTTAGTCATATGTGTATTCACGGTACACATATTTTTTTCTGTAAATATCATTTTCTTTTAAATAGATGTTTAATTCTATCAAATAATTTTTCTAAAAAATTCCTTTCCTTATATTCAACAATTGATGTTTCTTCTGAAATAATATTTTCATAATTCTGTGTATGATGTTTCTTGTTTTTAAATAAATTATCTGGATTATATTTTTCTTCATTCTGCTTTTGAATTTTCATTCTTTCTGCTTCTTGTACTTGAAGAATCTTTTCTTTTTGTTCTGCCGTAGCCCAATAATCTCTAAATAATATACCTATAATTACCTGTCCACCTTCTGAAACATTTTGTTCTTCAAGTGTTAAATTTGGATTATATTCAAACTGATAATTTTTATTAGCATACTTTTTAAAAATATCAATTTTAATTTTGGGTATTTTATTATATTCTTCAATAGAAATATACTTTAATATTTCCAACACCTCTTTATATGCATTTGCATATTTTACATCAATCATATTATTTCTCCTTTGTAGCTTTATCATTTTCCTGTTCAATGCTTATTCTTTCTAAATCTCCCATTGCTTTTTCATATAAATCTGTAATTTGTACATCTTTCATTCTTTCTAAAGACTGTTTTCCCAATTCTCTTGTATCTACTTTACCTCTCACGTTTGTTTTGTCTATACTTCTACCAACAGCATAAATTCTATTTTCATTTTCATATACTTTTTCGCCATTTTCATAATGAAAATCTTTAGTTATTAAATCTTTTTTCCCCTCTATATAATCTTGATATTCCTGAACAGATATCTTAAAAGAAAATGGTCTTCTTCCAAGATTATTTTGATTTTCAATTTCATGTGCTGTATTACTAAAATCAATAAGCAAATATCCGTCTCCATATCTAATTATATTCCATGCATGTCCTTCTACTTTACCCCTTGACTCAGCTTCTCCAAAGTTAATCATAGAATCATACCCACACATTCTTAATATATTTTGTGCCAAGCAACTTCTTTCTGAACATTGTGCTACATTTTTTCCCTTTAGAGCTTTCAAAGGAAAGTCTCCGTTTAATTGCATATAATCAATAGCACTCATATTTTCATCAAAACTGATACCATTTTTCTTATAAAAATTTTCAGCATATGCTGTGCATGTTTGAAAAAAAACATCTTCTCTTCTGTCAACTTGATCTCTCGGTAATCCAAAATATTTATCTAGAAAAGGCATTATATATGGTAACAAATTTGTACTACTATCCAAATTGTATCCCCTAATATCTCTAGCAAACTCATATAAATAATCTCTATCGTAAATATGATAACCCAATCCTCCATTGGAATTTAATATTTTTATATTGGGAGAAATAAATCCATCATAATAACCTCCATTTTCATATGTATTTTTTGCAAAAATATTTTTTGTTGCTCCTATGGCTTTAGTAGAAAACTGTTGTTCTTGAATTTTATCTATTATACTATCTACATATAATTTTAGTTCTTCCAAATTGTTACACTTATTCAATCCATCTAAGAATGCAATTTCATTATTAAGCCCATCACTTGTTTCTTCTTGTTGTTCAAAATTAGTTTGTTCGCTTTCTATTAATCTATCCAATTCGACTAATAATTTATCTATTCTTAAACTTACATCTTCTAAATTACCTGATGTTTTCCCTTCAATATTATCTATTCTTTTTTGTACTTGCCTTAATTTTTCAGTTTCGCCATATATTATTTCTTTTGCTTCATTTTCTTTACTCCATTGTAAATCTATAGCTTTTGGGGTACGAGCATCCGAATTTTTCTTATAAAAACTATCAATTCCCATTTTTTCTCCTTTTATATTTTTATAAATATACACAATTTTATTTTATCATAGAAAAAATTTTTTTCAATACTTTTTTTACATCAAAAAACAAGCAAACAGTAAAATTTCCTAAAACGTTTCAAAACTAAAATTAAATATATAAACCTCCCCATGCAACGCCAACATGGAGAGTATATTTATTCAATTTTAAAACAGAAGTTATCGCTTCTATCAACATACCAGCTGATAGGCGTCCCTTCTATTTTCTGAGGAAAACAAACTATAGATGTAAGTTTTCCTCTTTTGTTCAACTCTGAAATGGGGATTTCGAATTGATCCAACTCCCCATTATATTTTACTTTTTTCCGTAATTCTCTATCTTCCGCTATACTATAAATAGTACCAGCAGCCCCAAGATAGCAATAGGGGTATGGTAATATTTTTTTGATATAATTAAGCATTTTCGTGCCCTCCTGTCATTTTTTTGGCGCTGAACAGACATTTGTCTAATATTATTATACCACAAATTATGTCAAATCACAAAAACATGATAAAACAAAGTTGTTAGCATACAAAAAACAATTCCACAAACTGTTGGAATTAAGAATCCAATTGCCGTCCATTTCCAACTTCCTGTTTCCTTTTTTATGGTAAGTAAAGTTGTCGCACAAGGAAAATGAAATACAGTAAATAACATAACATTTATTGCCGTTAATATCGTCCAACCATTTTGTCTTAAGATTTCCCCTATCGCAAACGTATCTTCCATATTCACCAATGAAGTTCCTTGCATATAACACATCAGCATAATCGGAAGTACAATTTCATTTGCAGGTATCCCGAATATAAAAGCAGTTAAAATATAACCATCTAATCCCATAAGGTTTGCCAATGGCTCTAAAAAGTTTGCAATAATCGTTAATAAACTTTCTCCTTGTATGCCAATATTAGCAAATAACCATATAACAAGACCTGCCGGTCCCGCTACTGCAATCGCTCTTCCTAATATAAAGATAGTTCTATCGAAAATAGACCTAACCAATACTTTTAAAAATTGTGGTTTTCGATATGGTGGTAATTCTAACACAAAAGATGATGGCATTCCCTTTAAAATAGTTTTGGATAAGATTTTAGATATTACTAATGTCATGATAATACCTAGTATAATCACAAACATAACAGCTATTGTGGAAACAATAGATGCTCCTATTCCCCCTATTGTTCCTGCTATAAATATTGTCGCAATCGTAATTAAAAATGGAAATCTTCCATTACATGGAACCAAATTGTTGGTTAATATGGCAATCAATCTTTCTCTTGGTGAATCAATAATTCTACAACCCGTTACCCCACAACTATTACAACCAAATCCCATACACATCGTAATCATCTGTTTTCCACTGCAACAAGCCTTTTTAAAAAATCCATCCATATTAAATGCAATTCTCGGCAAATATCCTAAATCTTCTAATATCGTAAACAAAGGAAAAAAGATAGCCATTGGTGGCAACATAACCGATATGACCCAAGTTAAAGTCTGATAAACACCTAAAATTAGCATATTGGATAGCCATTCTGGGCAATGTATATATATAGCAAATTCTATCAATTTTTCTTGTATGTTTCCGAATAAACTAAATAAAAATTGAGATGGATAATTGGCTCCTACAATTGTAATCCAAAATATGAGTAATAGAAATACAATCATAATGGGAATTCCATATTTTTTAGATGTCAAAATTTTATCAATCTTCCTATCTCTTTTGGCATAATCTTTCTCTTCAAATTGACACACCTTTTTCCCAATTTTTTCTGCATATTTTATAATTGTTGATACAATTCTTTCTTTAAACTCTTCTTGATAAATCCCTTCTTTTGCTAAGTTTGCTAATGCTTTTTTTCTTGCTTTATCTATCTCACTTTGATTGATTAATTGTATGTTCAATTGTTTTTCTATTTCTTTTAAAATACACTCTTCACCATCTAACACTTTTATGCTTACCCATCTTGCTAGTTTTTCCTTTATTTTATATTGTTCCATAATGATTTCTTTTACTTCGTGAATTGCTTTTTCTATTTTTTCATCATACAGTATTTGATATATTGGCCTGATATCTTTTTTTTCTTCACAAACATTTCTTATGACTTTCAACAAATTATTTAACGTACTTTTCTTTCTAGCCGTAACACCTACAACTGGTACTTTTAGTATGTTAGATAATTCTTCTAAATGAACTTCTATTTTCTTTTTTCTAGCTTCATCTAATAGATTCACACAAACAATTAAATTATCCGTAATTTCGGTTATTTGTAATACAAGATTTAAATTTCTTTCTAAAGAAGTAGCGTCTACTACAACAACAGTTGCATCTGGATTTCCAAAACAAATGTAGTTTCTAGCAATCTCTTCTTCTTCAGAATGAGACATAATAGAATATGTACCAGGAATATCAACAAGCTTATATGTTTTTCCTCTATATTCGAAATATCCTGTTGCATTTGCAACTGTTTTACCTGTCCAATTACCAGTATGTTGATTCATTCCTGTTAGATTATTAAATATGGTTGATTTTCCAACATTGGGATTTCCTGCTAATGCAATTGTATAATTACTTTTTTGTTTTATTTCCTTTTGCTTAATCGATAAGTTTTCTTTTTTCTTCATAAATTCCTCCTTTTATTTTCTTTTGTTATTTTGTACATATGAATGTCGAAAACTCTGATTTTGCCAATGTACACTTTTCTTATCTATTGTATATAGATTTTTGTAATTTTGTTACTACTTCACCTTTATATTTTCTGCATCTTCCTTTCTGATGGCAATTAAACTACTACGAAATTCAAAAGCTCTCGGATCTCCTGATGGGCTTATTAAAACTGGTTTTATATTTGTTCCTTCTATCAATCCTAAATCTAATAATCTTCTTTTTATTGTTTCTTCTCCTATAATTTTATGAACAATCCCTATCTCTTCCAATTCTAATTCATTTGCTGTTTTTTGTTTCATCTACATATAGCACCTCCATATTATGTTTAATATATAGTATTCTTTTATAGCTCTAATTGTTCTGTTAGTTGGAGCAATTCTTTTAAGATATATTTATAATTTATTGTGCTTATTTTATTTTTGTGATACACTTCTTTTATAAAAGTTAAAATGTCGCATCAACAAACGATCTCAATGGGACATGTCGCATCAACAAACGATCCCAATGCGACATTTTTGTAACAAATAGTGAATATACTTTTACAGGAGGAGTTTGTATGAAAAATAAATTTAAAGTAGCAATCGTTGGTGCCAGTGGAGTTGTTGGAAGAACTGCATTAAAAGTATTAGAGGAAAAAAATTTTCCAAATGTTGCATTTACTTTATTTTCTTCTAAAAAATCTGCTGGAAAGAAAATCGAATTTTTAGGAAATAATTATATTCTTCAGGAATTAACAGAAACTTCTTTTGACAGACCATTTGATTATGCCATCTTTTGTGCAGGAGGAACCGTGTCTAAAAAATTTATACCAATTGCTGTGGAACATCATTGTATCTGTATTGATAATAGTAGTGTGTATAGAATGGATAAAGATGTTCCTTTGGTTGTTCCAGAAGTTAATATGCAAGAGGCATTTAAAAATAAAGGAATTATTGCTAATCCTAATTGCTCAACTATCCAAGCTGTGCTTCCTTTAAAACCTTTAGATGATACATACCATATCAAGCGAATTGTATATTCTACTTATCAGGCTGTTTCAGGTGCTGGAAGAGAAGGGATTGAAGATTTGGAAAATGGAATGAATGGATTTGCTCCTAAAAAATTCCCTTATCCCATCTTTAATAATTGCTTACCTCAAATTGATGTGTTTAT
>CALXEX010000041.1 GCA_944387445.1 uncultured Clostridia bacterium
AGATATTGTTGCAATAAAAACTGCAACTATTCCCAAATTAAAACATAGTATTAATATTAAATTACATATAATATTGATTACACCAATAATGATACATGCAATAGAATATCCAATATTATCTCCTAACCCTCTACTAGTTTGTAACAATATATTTGACGCAATTGTTGCAAGTACCATTAGTAACAAATAGTAAAAATATTGTATATGAATTATTTTTGATATTATTGAAAAAATAAGTATACAAACAATAGTTAAACATGCCACGATCAAGTACGCATTAGAAATAATTCTTCTTTTTCCTATGTCATCATTACGATAATCAATTAAGTATCTAAATAAATACATTTCAATTTGAATGGTTACAATTGGCACTAATAAAACGATATATGTTGTAACTAAATCTACTATTCCATAATCTGAAGTACTAAGGTATGTTGTATATAATGGTAATAGAAGGAAGGTTACAAATTGTGTACAAAATTTTCCTATCGATAATATTAATGTATTTTTTATTAACTTTTTGCTTTTACTATTTCCTTTATTATTCAATGATTCCATCTACTTTTTCCTTTAATTTATCATAATATTGTTCATTGAAATATGAACTTAATTTTTTATTATTTTCCTTATTATACATAGACTGTGCAACATTAAATAAATCTTTTAAATTATTACAATAAGTAACTTTATCATCGTAAATTCCTTTAAACCAATTAACACCAGATGATAATTTATGATCTGTAGAGTTAAGTACGATTACATTTGTATTTGAAATCAAACTAAATATCGTTCCATGATATCTATCTGTTATTATCAACTTGTATTTTGAAAATTGATTTAACTTTTTACTAATCTCATTTTCTACTTCTGTTTTATCAAATGCAAAAGATTTGTCTGAATTTGTATCTGTAATATCAATTGTGTTTGTTAGCTCTTTTAATTGATCAATAACACCATTATATTCTTCATTTGAATATAGTTTTTCCCCATCATTTCTTAAACAAAGTAATATTCCTTCTCGTGTATTATCATTGCTTATAAGATTACAATTTCCTATTAAACTTGTGACAATATCTGGATAAAGTAATACTCTATCTTTATCATACATTTCTGTAGCTGTATTAAATGAAATTTCATCTCTTGCTAGAAATACATAATTTTTATTTTTTTTATATGCTTTAATGCTTTTTTTCTTTTCATTTTTTGATTTAAAGTTCACAGTTTGAGGAAATACAATGATTTTATTTGAAAAGTTTTTTAAAATAGTTTGATGTGCATACTCTCCTTCAAAATTAGAAACATCTGTAGTTCTATAACCACTTTGAAATACAAAGAAATCATCAGCTGATATATTTTCTTTAATTAAATTAATAATTTTTTTATAATTCGTATATATGATATTATCAGTAAATTCAACTATAGAATAATCAGGATAATTTTTATTAAGCCATTTTTTTATGCAATAGTATTGAGCTTGATCACCTAAATTATTATGTATAGGAACACCAACAAAAAGTACTTTTTTTCCTTTTGTTTCTAAAAGTGTTTTAGATTCCATTTCATAATATTTATTATATAGCTCTCTATTTTTCATGTTCTTTATTGGCAAATATAACTTATATAAAAAATAAAATATATTTGGATTCTTTCTTAATTTGTTAATTATTGTTTTCAACATTATCATCCTTTCCGTTTTTTAGTTTAATTTTTAATATTCCTAAAGACACTATCATAAACCATAACATTATAATTATAAAATTAGCAAATCCTGCCGGTACAGATCTAGCAAAGTAAAATATAAAAATTAAATACAATATTGGTTGCTTCGTATTTTGGTAAGTATTATCAACAAGTTTACAGATTACTCCTGTCAACACCATTCCTATCATTACTCCTATAAATCCAAAGTTCAAATAAAATTCACCTATAATTGTTGGCGTAAGACCTCCACCGTTAAATTCAACATTAAGTATTTCTTTTAACCACATAGTCATATCTAAACTATACTCTGGCAAAAGTTGTAAAAAGTTAATAATATATGAATAACCATATTGATAATTAATTTTTTCTGGAAATGCATTAAAGATATATGTAAGATTTAGACTAGAAACATTCATTGTATTACTTATTGAGTTTAAAATATTCATTCCATCTGATGATAATATAGTTCTTAGAACCTGTAATAATGCCACCAGTAAAATTAAACTCGTACCTATCTTAACTAAAGTTTTCATTTTTATCTTTTTATAGTTATCTCTAATCATGATACACAATACAACTATTTCCATGACTCGTGATCTAAAGCCAAACATCATAAGTAAAATTATATCTATAATTATATATAGCCATATATTTTTTATTTTATTGTTATTTATATGACAGTAATATAAAATACATGTAGCTGGAATCATTGCATATGCAAAATAAATAATTATACCATTTCCCGTCATTGCAGACACACGATTATTTTCCATGTCTTGTAGTATATAAGATAAGTTTTTAAAAAGATATATAATTGCAAACGCATATGAGATAAATAATACTATTTTTGCATTTCTTATAATATTTCTCCAATCTATTTCTGTTATAACTTTTTCTTTATTTTTTTTGTTTATTTTCCTTTTGCCAACTATTATATCTGCACCTATTAAAAATAAAATTAATGAAACACCAAAAATAAAAAACAAATTGTAATTATATTTTTCTCTGTATCTATCATCCCCTATAAATATTAATATTATAGGTCCTACTGCAATAAAAATGTAATAAAAAATCAAGAATAAATTTTCTGCACAAAATATTCTATGTTTATTATCATTTTTACTGAATTTCTTTATTGCAATTATTGTTAACAGTACTATATAAAGTATAACGATTAGCCAATTATCATAATATGTTAATAAAAATTCTCTCATATATTAACTCCTCCATTATACAGCTTGATTGTTTTGATAGTAATTTCCTCCCAGTTATATTTATCTAATACGTAATTACTAATTTCTTCTTTTTTCCTTTTCTCAGCATTTAACATATTATATAAAACTTTACTTAAATCTTCAACATTACTTTTTTTAAATGTATTTGCATATTCTCCTATTACTTGGGTATTTTCTTCTATATCACTTACTAGACAATTACATCCATAGCTCATTGCTTCTAATAACGAAAGAGGCATTCCTTCTACATCGCTTGGTAAGCAATACAAATAACAATTACTATATAATTCTTCCAACTCTTGTCCTTGAACAAATCCTGTCATGATTATTCTGTTATCCGTACTTACCATCTTTTTAATTTTCTCTAAATAATCATTTGTATGACTTGCTCCACCTGCAATTACCAATTTTTTATCTGTATCAATTTGTTTAAAAGCTTCTATTAAATAGTGTAAACCTTTTTCTGGCACAATTCTTGCTAAAAATAATATATAACTATCTTTTTCTAAATTCCATTTTTCTTTTATTAGATTTGCTTCCCTAATAGTTGGTCTATTTACTCCATTTGGAATAAATATTGTATCTCTACTATACATATCTTTAAAATATTTTTGTACGCCTTTTGAAAGTACGATAATTTCATCTGCATATTTTACAGCTAATTTTTCTCCAAATTTAATATATTTAGTAGCAAATCCACCCCATTTGGAACGTTGCCAATCTAACCCATGTATTGTTACAACTATTTTCTTTTTGAATAAATGTGGGATCCATAACATTGCACAAGAACCTTCAGCATGATAATGAAGAACATCATATTTTCCAAATAATGCTCTTATGCTAGCAAAGAAAGAGTATAAAAGAGCATCTATCCCTTTTTTATTTATTGTAGGAATAGTTATAATTTTTATTCCTTTATATTCTTTTAATCTTTTCTTATCTTTATCTGCGTTTTTATCTTGAACATTTCTTCCTTTTCTATTATAAACGATCACTTGATGTCCATATTTAACTAACCTCGTTGATAATTCTTCTACGACTATTTCTACTCCGACCTTCTCTTGACGGAATGCGCTTATGACCGATCATTGCTATTTTCATAATTCATTCACCTAATAATTTATAATATTTTTTTAATAATTGGTATTTTTCTTATGCAATAAATAACTATAGTTAATGTTATAAACATAATAACTTGAATAAAAATAGTTGCTATAAAGTTAGGAATATAAATACTCATAAAATTAAATATCAAAATAAATTTTCCTAATAATACTCCATGTGTTAAATATATGCCAAAAGTAGTAGAACTAACTGCAACTATAAAATTCATTATTTTTACATTTTTTATATTATTATCAAATATGTACCTAACAATATATATAATACTTAAAGTAGGTATCATTATTGATAAATAATTTAATTGGTCTAAAAAAACTGTATACTTATTATCTATATTATTTTTACAGTCTATATATGTAATTATAGTAGAAATTATAAGAACAAGTATAAAACTAAAAATACTAATTAATAGGTAATTTTTATTTCTTACTATTTTTTTATTAAAAATATAATATCCCAATATATAATATCCAATATATCCAGTTATTATAGGTATTTTATTATCAATTTCTATGTTTAAAAATTTATTTATTAAGGGAATAACACATAATGACAATATCCATATAATTATAAAATACCTATAGTCTTTTTCTTCAAAATTTTTAACCATCTTTCTTACCATTGGTGTAACTATATACATTCCTATTAAAGCATATAAAAACCAATAGTGTCCCATTATATCATCTTGTAAAAATGCCACTATAAAACTATAGAAATTCTGTATAGATAATTCCATATGGTCTTTAAAATAAATAAGTGTAGAAAACAAGAATAGTGGAATAAATAATCTTGTAATTGTCTTCTTAATAATTTCTTTATATGTATAGTCTTTTCTTAGATTTAGAAATCCACTAATCATAAAAAATATTGGTACTGCTGTTTTTGAAATTAAATATATAACTACAGATAAAAACCATGTTAGGTTATATTCTGCCTTATTGAATCCTAATGTATAAGTATGACATACTATAACTAAAAAGCAAGCTATTATTCGTAATATATCTAAAACTATATTTCTATTCTTTAGCTTTTCGGCAATATTTTTCTTATTATTAACTATATCATTTCTTGCCACACTAGCAATCATTTATTTCCCCCCATTATTTTTTTAATTGTCTTTTTAAATCCTCATCAACAATTTCTTCACCTGTTTTATTTTTTAATTGCTCTCTTGAAGCCTCTGATAAACCATCATTTATTGCACAATTCATATCACATGTTGAACATTTGTCCAATTCTTCTTTAGACACTTTTCCATCTTTATATTCTCTTACAATCTTATTTTCAAACATTGAATATTTTTCTTTTTTAAAAAATCTTAAGATTTTATGTCTAATTACCCACCATGCTGGTTTCCAGATATATTTATGCATTGCGGGACTTACTGAACCTATCATCCAACATTGTCTATCACAATGTCTTACTTTATTTCTAACCTTTTCAGCCTGTTCAGAATTCCATAATTCATCCCATGTTTGATTATTTAAATTTCCCATTACCTCTTTTTCTTTTGTTCCATTACATGGCATAACATCTCCATAAGGATCTATAAAAAATGTATCAAAAGCCATATCGCATGGAAGTAATCTTTTTTGCCCGAAAATATAATTAATTAATCCATGGTTAAAATATGCTCTAAACCATTTTTTAGGAGACTTTGATTCTAATAATTTATTAATTAGTTTTTCAAATTCTTTTGCAACCATTAGTCTGTCATGAATAATATTTTTTGCTTCTACGAAATAGAAACTATTATGCAATGACGCTGTTGCAAATTCCATATTTAGTTCATTTGATAAATCATATAAAGGTACTAAATCTTTTGCATTTGCATCTTGTACCGTCATTCCAAATCCAACATCTGGATGTTTCATTTCTACTAATTTTTTAAGTGTTGAATATCCTTTGTTAAATCCGTCTTCTAATCCTCTAATTTTATTGTTTGTTTCTTCTAATCCTTCTATTGAAATTCTAATTCCTACATTTGGAAATTCTTCACATAATTTTATAATTCTATCTGTAAAAAATCCATTTGTTGATATAACGATTCTATCTGATTTTTTATATAATTCTCTTACGATTTCTGGTAAATCTTCCCTTATAAACGGTTCTCCACCAGTTATATTTGTAAAATACATTTTAGGTAATTTTTTTATTGTTTCTATACTAATTTCTTCTTCAGGTTTTGATGGTGCTTTATATCTATTACACATAGTACATCTTGCATTACATCTATATGTTACAATTACTGTACCATTTAATTTTTTTTCAGCCATAATTACACTTCCTTTATTGCTTTTTCATATATTTCTACTATTTTACTATAATATTTCTCTTTTGAATATTCTTTTGTAGCTATTTCTTTAGCTCTTTTTCCATATTCTTCTGCTAATGATCTATTTTCAAATAAAATTTTCATTTTTTCTTCTAGTTCTTTAATATCATCATATTGATATGTTAATCCATTGACTTTGTCCTGCACTAATTCAGGTATACCTGCAATATTGGTTCCTATGACAGGTTTGCCAATCGCTTGTGTTTCCAAAATAGAATATGGACAATTTTCATACCAAATAGATGGTACCACAACAAATCTTGCTTTTCTTAAATATTCTTTTACTTGGTCTTGATTTAAATATCCTAATAATAAGATATTTTTTTCTAGATGTCTATCTTTTATTATGTTTTCTATTCTTTCTCTTTCAGGTCCATCTCCTGCAATATATAGTTTCTCATTTTTTAAATTAGAGAAAGCTTCTATCAAATTCAAAATACCTTTTTCTTTTGATAATCTGCCAATATACAAAGCATAACCTTGATCATCCGTTTGCAAATTATATTGATTCACATCAATATAATTATGTATTGCTTCAATTTTATTTGCTTTTATCCCATCTTCTATTAATTTTTGTCTATAAAATTTAGATGGTGTAATAATATATGCTATTTTTTTGTTATATACCTTTTTAATTCTATAATATTTTCCTTCAATTGCCCCTAAAATACTTTTTAAGCTCGAATCTTTTATACATTTTTTCTTAATACAATTCAAATATTTTCCATTTTTACATAATTCACATATTTCTTTGTCTCTATCTAGCATAGTTATAGCTGGGCATATTGCTTGTACATCATGTGCCGTATAAATCACAGGAATTTTTCTTTCATTAACTGCTTCTATAATAGATTCTGAAAGCTGTCTTTGAAAATTATTTACATGAACAATATCTGGTTTAAAATCTTCTAAAGCTTCTATCATTTTTTTCTTGTTTTCTTTTGAATATATAACATCTAGTGCTTTTAATTTACTTCCTGTATTTAAATCTATCTCATTTACAAAATATTCTTTTTCTCCTGTTTCGACATTTTTTTTATTTTTCATAGAAAAAAAAGCTATTTGATGGCCTTTTTCTCTTAATAAATTCGCTAATTCAAAATAATATTTCTCGCTTCCACCTTTAAGATAGTGAAATTTATTAACTAGTAAAATTTTCATTAAATAGCTCCTTCTTTTTTCAATACATTTTTTATAGTTGCATATATTAATTTAATATCTTGCTTTAATGAATGGTTGTAGTAATACTCCATATCCATTGATAATCTATCTGTGAAGGTAGTATTACTTCTTCCTCTTGTTTGCCATAATCCTGTAATTCCTGGCTTACAAGATGTTATGTATTTAAAAAATCCATTAATTTCTTCTTTTTCTCTTGGCAAATATGGACGTGGTCCTACTAAACTCATATCTCCTTTTAATACATTAATAAATTGTGGAAATTCATCTAAACTTGTTTTTCTTAAAAATTTTCCTATTTTTGTTATTCTTGGATCATTTTTTAATTTTTTATATTTTTTATATTCTTTTCTTGCTTCTTCATTTTCTTTTAAATATGTTTCTAATATTTCATCTGCACCAACCACCATTGAACGATATTTGTATAACGTAAATAATTTTCCATCTTTTCCTATTCTCGTTTGTTTATAAAAAATTGGACCATTATCTTTATTTTTTTTATTTGCTATCCAAACAATTATCGTTAGTGGAATTAACATAAGAGTACCACAAATACCACCTAAGATATCAATTCCTCTCTTAAGCACCTTTTCTATTTTTTTTATGCCATTACTTTTTTGTTTTCCTCTTACTACTTCTAAATCTTCTATATTACTATTTTCATATAATAATATATCCTCTTTTACATCCATTTTTATCCCCCATAATTACTATCAATTATTTTACAACCATATTATAACATACTATATATTTTTTTCAACATCTTTCTTATGACATTTATTGTCACTTTTTGTAATATTTTTGTAATATTTTTCATATATTTTTATAACTAACAAAACTAATAACACTCCCAATATGACACCTAATGTGTCAATATATACATCTGTTATTTTTGGAGATCTCCCTGGCGTAAATGATTGGTGTATTTCATCTGATACCGCATATATCATTCCTAATACAATAGAAAGTATTATTCTCCAATTTTCTTTTATTTTATATGTACTTAGTAGCCCCATTAACAATAATCCAACCAATGTATAAATTGAAAAATGTGCTATTTTTCTAATAATTTTTTCTGTTCTATCTGCTATTTGTTCTTTTTCTTCTTGTTCCATGTTCTTATATTGATTGGATAATTGTAAAATTTTATTTGTTATATTTCTACTGATTCCTCCTGAAGTTTCTCCATCTTGACTAGAAAATCCAAATATTATAAAAAATGTACATAGTAATAACAATATAAATATGGTTCTTAGTATATTTATTTTCATTTTTTCTCTTTCTTTACTGATTAATTTACTCTTTGGCAAACTTTTTTATTGTTGTAAAACAATTAATTTGTATATCCAGTCTTTTGAATAATCTGATTACTAATTTCTTTTACTCTATCTGATGGAACATAATCAGGTTCTCCAAATGCCTCTTGATGTAATTGTTTTACATTACTTTCTAGTGTTACTGGAACGCCATACCATCTATCTAATGTTATTCCTTTAGTTTCATATGGCCATCCAATACTATCTGTTACTTTAAAGCTTGCTATACTTGGTAATAATGAGAATATATCACCTGAAGTAATGTTTGTATATACTTCTGGTAAGATTTGATCAATAATTTGATTCATCTCACTAATATTTTTTGTTTTGAATTTTTCTATCATTGCTTCTATAACCGTTCTCATTCTTTCTGTCCTTTTATAATCTCCACCTGCTGTATATCTAATTCTTGAGTATGCAACAGCTTGTACTCCATTTAATGTTTGTTTTCCAGCTGATGTTACTTTTTCATTTGATAAACCTGTTACTTTTGCTGTTTCATCAATATAGTCATTAATATATTTTAATTCTTCATTTGTTACATTTATTGTAACTCCACCAAGAGCATTAACTGCTTCTGCTACTGAATCAAAATTTACTGTTGCAAATTCTGTTATATTTAAATCAAAGTTTTCATTTAGTGTTTTGATTGCTAATGGTGCTTCTCCGTAAGAATATGCATGTGTTATTTTATCTAGTCCATGTCCTTCTATGTTCACATAAGTATCTCTATATACAGATATTAGTTTTACTTCTTTTGTTTTATTGTTTATACTCGCAATGATAATACAATCACTTCTATTTCCTTTTCCAAGGTTACTATCTCTACTGTCTACTCCAAACAATGCTATATTTCTATATTCTGATAAATTTTCTTCTGCTTGTGAAGATATTCCTAAATCCGTTTCATCTAGCGTTACTTGTTGCATTTTTCCTAATTTGCTACTTACAAATGCAAAAATAATACCTATTAATATAACTAATATGATAACTAATGTTAATACAATTTTACCAAATATTTTTAGTCCTTTTCTACTTTTTCTTTCTTTTGTTTGCTTGTTCTTTACTTTTCTGTCTTCTGCGTTTCTTTTATTTCTTCCATAACTATTTTCTTTTGGCATTTCATGTTTTCCACTCATTTTTTCTCTCCTATGTATACTTTTTTATTTTTTTCTTTATTATTATACTATTTTATATATTTTTTTACAAGTTTTTTGCTTATTTTTTATAAATCTTTATATTTCCTATAATAAAAAAAGAGAATGCATGATTTATCCTAATTTGGAAGGATGTTCACGTTTCTCTTTTTAGTTCTCTATATCTTTAATTTTTATTTTATTTTTATTTTTTTCTATATATTAGACTAATTTTTATATTTGTATTTTATTTTCATCTCTGCAAGTTGATAATCAAATTTCTTATGTTCAAATTCATTTTTTTCAATATGTTTATCTAATTTATTGGTTAATTCTTCCTTTGTTTCTGCTACTTCTTCTTTTGTTTCAGTTAACTTATTTAGTATTTGAGCTAAATTTGTATTTGTTATTATATCTAATTTGTTTTCTATTTTTGCAAATCTTTGATCCATTTTACTAAATCCTTCTTCCATTGCTTTGTATACTTTTGCAAATTCACTTTCTGTATTATTCTTTATATCTAGGATTTCGTGATGATATTCTTCAATTATTTGGTCCATTTGCTCAAATCTTTCATCCATTTGCTCAAATCTTTCATCGATTTGCTCAAACCTTTTATCGATTTGCTCAAACCTTTTATCGATTTGCTCAAACCTTTTATCGATTTGCTCAAACCTTTTATCGATTTGCTCAA
>CALXEX010000042.1 GCA_944387445.1 uncultured Clostridia bacterium
GCATGGTTAATTGTGCAATTTAGTTATATAGAATAAATTTTTATATAATTTTGTTTCACATCATTGACACAACAACATATATCTTCTAAAAATTTTTGAAAAAGTATTGACAAAATGAAGAAAAACCAGTATAATTTATAAATGTCAAGAGTCATGCAGGTGTAGTTCAATGGTAGAACCTCAGCCTTCCAAGCTGATGACGTGGGTTCGATTCCCACTACCTGCTCCAATAAATAAAATTTTTAAGGGGCAACTAGTTAGAAATAATTAGTTGTTTTTTTATATTCCAATAAAAATGGCGATTATTAAAATAGTTATCTTTAATTTTATAGGAAAATTTACAAATCCGATTAAAATTAAAACAAATATATTACGAAATATGGAAATAGAAAACTTTATACTTGGAGAGTGATGATCTGAAAAAATCTTATATAAAATGTTTAAATAAATTAAAAAAATTTAGAAAGAGTTTAAATTCAAAAAATGATTTAAAAAAAGGAAAATTATATTTTACTTGGATTAAAAATAAAACTGAAAAAATAGAAAATGAAAAAGATGAGGATTATATCTATAAAAATATAGTGCAATATACATTAAAAAATTATAAGATTGATAAATATAGTTATGAAAGATTAAATAAGCAGTTGAAAAGTATCGTTACAAATAATTATATTTTGAGAAATAACAATTATATGTTTAATAATACAAGTATTTCTAAGGAAGATGCAATGTTATTAACAAAAAAAGTATTATTGAAAAGAGGAAATGTTGTATGGATAGATTTTGGTTTTAATGTAGGAAATGAATTTGGAGGAATGCATCCTGCCATCATATTAAAAAATTTTGATAAAGAGTTATTTGTTTTGCCAATATCATCTAAAAAGCCTAAAGTATATCAATTAATAGAACAAGATTATAACAATAAAAAGATAACACCTGAAGAATGTGAAAAGAGAAAAAAACAAATTACAGAAATAGTCCAAATAGATAGTATATATAGATTTAAAGATATGATTAGATGGACTAATATTACAAGAATGAAAAAAGTTAGTATTTTAAGATTGAATTTTAGTGGTACTATTGGTAAGGTGGATGGAAAATATTTAAGTATGATAAACGAAAAAATCGGGATAGAGTTTTTTGAATAAAACATTGACTTATAGCATAAAATATAGTATCATAGTACTGGAAAGTAATCCATAGAGATTGCTGTGGGAGGAATGAAAGTTCCAGTTAATTTGCTATGGGAGGCAACTAATTATTTCTAATTAGTTGCCAGTTTTTTTATTTTATATGGCAAAAATTTTCTATCAAGAAAAATATTGAAAAAAATCATGAATATGATATAATAACAAAAACTGAGCTAGTAAGAATATCTTTATAGCAAAGTATTTAAAAATTTCTGATACTAAAATGTTATTGAAGTAGAAGTATGAACATAATTTTTAGGAGGAAATCATGGATACAAGGGTTGCCATAATAGGAATAATATTAGAAAAAAAGGACGAAGTAGAAAAATTAAATTCTATTTTACATGACTATTCAAAATGGATTATTGGAAGAATGGGTATGCCATATCCTAAAAAATCCATCAATATTATTAATGTTATCGTAGATGCACCACAAGATGAAATAAATACTTTATCAGGAAAAATAGGTAAACTTTCTGGAATTACAAGTAAAGTTATTTATTCTAATGTATAATAAAGATATATTCTTATTTTAAAGCTCTATTTCTATTAAAAGGAGGAGTTTAAAATGGAGAATGAAAGTGTTATTAATAAAAGAATAACCGATTTTTCAAAAGGTGCTGATATAGCACAAACAATCATTATATTTTTAATTGCCCTATTAGTTCCAACATTTCTAGGACAACTAATTACAAGTTTATTTGGATCAACAAGTGTGATAGCAAGTAACTCTCAATTAATTGTTGGAACAATTGTCAATATGGCTTTAGTCACAACAGCTATCAATTTAAAGGGTTGGGCTAAAATTCTTGGAGTTGTCACAATGCCAAGTATTTCTACAATATTAAGTGGATATGTCTTTGGAACAGCTTCTACATATATGGTATATATGATACCAGCAATATGGGTAGGAAATTTTGCATTAGTATATGCTTACAAATTTATCATGCTAGGAAAAAATAAACATTACTTCTTAGCCGGAGTAGTAGGTGTTGTTGTAAAAGTAGCTATTATATTTGCATTCTTTGGAATTTTAAATGCCTTTGGTGTTTTCCCAGAGAAATTAGTATCAAATTTACAAACTGCTATGAGCACAACACAATTGATAACAGCTACATTAGGCGTTGTTTTATCTTTTATTATTTATAAGCTAGAAGAAAAGAAATCAGCAAAAAATGTCGCATAGGGATCAGATCCTTATGCGACATTGTCGCATTGACAAACGAACTCTATGCAACAAAAAGACATAAAAAAAGAACTAGATTACTGTTATAGGAGAAATCTAGTTCAATAAACAAAAAATAATTAATAAATCGATATATAAATATATGATTTATTACTGGTATTGTAGCAAATAAAAGAAAACAAGTCAATAAAAAAATACAAAAAACAACAAATTTCTGTAAAATATTACAGAAGAAATCTGTCGTTAAATCTGCCATGAAATCTGTCATGAAATCTGTTATGAAATTTATCAAAAAAATTATTTAAAATTATAAATTTTATTGGTAGATTTCTAGATCTTTAAATGCTGGTCCATATAGATTTTTACCCATGGCATCATAGCGGGAACCATGACAAGGACAATCCCAAGTTTTATCAATGTCATTCCAAGTAAGTAAACATCCTAGATGTGTGCAAATTGGATTAATTGCATGAATTTTATTTTCTTTATCTCTGTAAATACCTACCTTTTTTCCATCTAGTTCAATGATATCTCCAGAGTTTGTTTTTATATTTTCTAAGGAAGCATCTGAAGTTTTTAATTTATTTAATAATAAAGAATTAGTAGAATCTACAACCATATTTTTTACTTCGTCAAAGTTTTTAAATAAACCAAATCTGCTAGAATCAAATAAATAAGCATATGGATTTTTTCTTTCACAAATTTCATCAACAATTAGATTAGCAGAAACATTAGAAAGGGTCATCCCCCATTTTTTAAATCCTGTTCCTACATATACATTTGGTAATAGGCTAGAATACTTACCAATATAAGGAAGTTTATCTAAAGAGATACAATCTTCACTACTCCATTCATATAAAACATCACAATCTGGATAATATTGTTTAGCAAATTTTTTTAGAGTATCATAAGGATTTTCTTGAGAATAGTTATGGCCAGTTTTACTACTACCACTTGCCAATAATAGAATATCTTTTCCATTAAATTTAGCAGTTCTAAAAGAATATATTGGAGAAGAAATATTAATATACATATCTTGTAATGGCTCTTTTTTTGTATCTACAGCAATTATATAGGAAGTAGATTGATATAATTTTGAAAAGTAAAAACCAGGCATATTCATAAATGGATAACGTGTTGCCATAATGACATGTTTTGCTTTTATCATTTTTCCATTGTCTGTATAAACCACATAATTTTTCTTATCTTTTTCAATATCAACTGCAATTGTATTTATATAAATTTGTCCGTTTTTTTCCATAATGGTTTTCGATAATCCTAAAATATATTTTAATGGATTAAATTTGGCTTGATTTTTAAAACATAAAGCACTTTCTACTTCAAAAGGTAAAGAAACATTTTTCGTTAATTCTGCAGGATAATTTAAACTTTCTAAAACTTTTTGCTCCTTTTTTAATAAATCCACTTCTTCTTTTTTGGTTGTATATACATAGCTATTTTGTATTTTAAAATCACAATCAATTTTTTCTTTATTAATAATGCTTTGAATATTTTTGATTGCTTTTTCGTTGACTTCTAAATAATCTTTGGCAAAATGCATATCATAAGAAGTGTTTAAATAAGAATAAAACAAGCCATGCTGACTGGTGATTTTACCAGTTGTAAAACTCGTTGTACCTGCTAAATTATTTTTATCAATCAAAACAACTTTAAACCCTAAGTGACTAAGATAGTAGCCACAAGTCATTCCAAAAATACCAGCTCCAATAATACAAATATCCGTTTCTAAATTTTTATCTAATGCTTCAAATTTTGAGGTTCCTTTTACAGAATCTATCCATAAAGAATTCATAAAATTCCACCTTTCGTAATATAGTCTCTTACAGTTCAGAACTTTCCATCTAGGAGGAATCGTATGTTATACTTTTATGATTCGAATGCGACCGGAATCGCTTTAGAAATTCTTATATCTAAGTCGTAAAGAGGCCTGTTTCCGGGTATCGTTACGATTTGGATATTAGAATTTCTTAAACGGGAATTGAAGGGTAGCCGAGAATCTTAAAAATATAACATATGATTTCTCCTAGATGAAAAGGCTTGAAATATAATGATAGTATAACCAATTTTTTGGAATAAATTATAAAAATAGTGGAAAAATAAAAAATATCATGGTATACTGTTAAACAGAAAAAATAATACATAGGAGGGATAATATGAGTGAAGAACTAAAGGAAAAACTATTTGACAAAAAGGAAAATGGCTGGATTTCAGTAAATGAAGAAGAAAAACAAAACATATTTGACTTTTCAAAAGGATATATGGATTTCTTAAATCAAGCCAAAACAGAAAGAGAATTTATAAAAATGGCAAGAAAACTTGCTGACCAAAATGGTTATAAAGATATCATGGAGTTTGAAACCTTAAAACCAGGTGATAAAATATATTTTGTGAATAGAAATAAGAGTATGTATTTAGCAGTTATTGGAACAGAAAGTATTGAACAAGGATTACATATTATTGGTTCACATGTAGATTCACCAAGATTAGATTTAAAACCAAATCCTTTATATGAAGATACAGAAATGGCGTATTTTAATACCCATTATTATGGCGGAATTAAAAAATATCAATGGACAACCATTCCACTAAGTATCCATGGAACAATTGTAAATGCAAATGGAGAATCTATAGATATTTGCATTGGTGAAGATGAAAATGATCCAATCTTTACAATTACAGATTTATTACCACATCTAGCACAAGATCAAATGGAGAAAAAATTAAAAAATGGAATTAATGGTGAAGATTTAAATCTTTTAATTGGAAGCATTCCTTATGGAGAAAAAGGAAAAGATCAAGTAAAATTAAATATTTTAAATATATTAAATCAAAAATATGGTATCACAGAAGCAGATTTAAAAAGTTCAGAAATTGAAGTGGTACCAGCATTCAAAGCCAGAAGTTTAGGTTTTGATGAAAGTATGGTGGCAGCCTATGGTCAAGATGACAAAGTATGTGCATATACATCATTGGCAGCCATGATGGAAGTAGAAAATGTAAAAAATACAGCTATTTGTATATTGTTTGACAAAGAAGAAATTGGAAGTGTGGGAAATACTAGTATGAAATCACGTATGTTTGATTTCTTTATCTCAGAAATATTAAATAAATTAGGTGTAAACAGAGTTGGTCTATTAGATAAGGTATATTGTTTTTCAAAAATGTTATCTTCAGATGTAGATGCAGGTTTTGACCCAATTTATGCTTCTGTATCAGATAAAATTAATACAGGATATTTAGGAAAAGGAATTAGTTTAAATAAATATACAGGTGCTAGAGGAAAATCAGGAGCTTCTGACGCAAATGCAGAATATGTAGCATGGGTAAGAAATATATTAGAAAAAAATGATATTTATCATCAATTTGTGGAACTTGGAAAAGTTGATATTGGTGGTGGAGGTACAATCGCATACATCTTTGCTAATAAGGGAGTAGATGTTATTGATTGTGGTGTTCCAGTATTATCAATGCATGCACCTTATGAAGTAACAAGTAAATATGATGTTTATTCTGCTTATAAGACATATAAGGCATTTTGGAATGCATAAATTAAAAAATAATTAAAATTGAAAAAGAAAAAAGACTATAATTTAGAAGTAATATGTTCAAAATTATAGTCTTTATATTTTTCATGATATAAAATTATATTGTTTTTATTTCGAAAAATAAGTATAATCAATCTATTTAAAATTAATCAACAAATCTATCATATTATCAACAAAATTCAGTTTTTCTTCTGAAAGTTGATTTAATTTTTCTGATATTTCAACTTGTTTCATAATGTCTTTATTGGTCATAAGCTCTTTAAAAATTGTATTAGGACTAATACCCAAAATATTCATATAATTAATTAAAGTCTGTGTTTTAATTCCACTATATCCGTTTTCAATTCTAGAGATATATTTTAAGGAGATTCCAAGTTTTTCCGCCATAACTTCTTGTGTATAGCCGTTTTTTACTCTAAAATCTTTTAATATTTTTCCAAATGTTTTATCAATATCACTTTTTGATACAGAATTCATTTTATCCCTCCATAATTCAGAAGTATTATTATAAGTATAACAAGCTGGGAGCTAACATTAAACACAGTAATAATATAAGAAGAAAAACATAAAAATATTCTAAAAAATCTTAAAAAACTTGAAAAATAGAACTTCTAGTGATAATATTTATTTAAACAAGATGTATAACTAAAAGTTATACATACAGAAATAGAATGTGGAGAAATAATTAGAAATGATAAAAAATGAAGAATATATTGATTATTTAAAAAAAGTGATATCTTGCGTTAATAATGGAGACTACTATTCCATAAAAGAATTGTCTGTTTTAAAATTAGATACATTGAATGAAGAAACAGTAACAATGAAAAAAAATCTACACAGATTTGTAGGAAATCATATTTGTAAAAAAGAATTGAAAAATCTAAAGAAACAAGAATTTTTACACATTGTGAATTTGTATCTAGACTATTTATTTGATGAAATAAAAGAATGCAAAGGTCTCAAAGAGATTGCTTCTATAGAAGAATTTATGCAGGAAATGCAATAGTTTAAAATTACATATAGAAAATATATGTAATTTTAAAAACATAAAAATTATCGAAAAACAATAAAAATATATTGACAAATAATAAAAATGCGAATAAAATAATACCCATAGGAGGGAGTCTTATGAGTTCAATTTTTATTTGTGGAATCATCCTTAGTCTATTACAATCTATATTATTTTGGGAAAAGGAACCAGGCATTTCTGTGATGCTATTTGTCATCTCTGTTTTAGTAGGATTAATCTATTTAATGTACAAAGATAAAAAAGTAGAAAATAAAAAAGCATTCCTATTAGCAATTCCTATTACATTATTAAGTGCTACTTATTTTATTTATCATAATACATTATTTCAAACAACGAATGTACTTATCATTGTGATGTTAACAATCATTATGTGTATATATGCCACTAGATTACATGTTAAAATGCAAGAATTGTTAACAAAAGCAATCGAATTGTTAGCAGGAACTTTTGAGAGTATTCGTGATGTGATAGACAGTTTAAAACATAAATTTACGAAAAAAGAAGATATTGAAAATGAGAAATCTGAAAAAAGAAAACAAATATTAAAATCATTTATATATGCAATTCCAGTAGTTTTCATTGTATTTCTATTATTAATGTCAGCAGATAGCATATTTGCCAATATATTTGAAAATATCTTCGGCGAATTTAAAAATATATTTATGGCAGAAAATTTTGTAATGTTTTGCTTAAGAATATGTATTATAGTGATATTTTTCTTTATTTTTTCAGGATTTTTGGTAAATCTTTTAAAAAAAGATACCATGTTTAACAGTGAAAATGAAGAAAAGATGGTAGAAATTCATATAGAGAAAATGACATTAAATATGATATTAAGCATTTTAAATATATTTTATTTCATGTTTAGTATTATACAATTTACAAGCTTATTTTCTAATATACATACAAATGATTTTGATTATGCCACATATGCAAGACAAGGATTTTTCCAGTTAATGCTTATATCCCTTATTAATATTGTCATGATTGTATTGGCAAAAGTAAATAAGGGAAATATTAGTAATTATACAAAAGGAATGTCTATGCTAACATTATTATTTACAATTGTTATTCTATTGTCTGCATTTTTCAGAATGAATTTATATGAAAAAGCATATGGATATACCTATTTAAGATTGTTTGTTTACTACATTTTAGCAACAGAATTCATTTTGATTTTACCAATAGGGTTATGGATATTAGATAAAAAGATAGATATAGTAAAATGGACAATAGGAATTGTTACCATTATGTATGTGATATTAAATTTTTCAAATATAGAATCCACAATTGCTAAACGAAATGTGGATAGATATTTCGAAAATCAAGAAGAAAATGAAATTGATTTAGAATATTTATTTCACCATACAGGAACAGATGCCATTGGGCAGATGAAACGATTATTAAATGCAAAAGATGAAACCGTCGTAAAAAGAGTAAAGGAATATTTATTACAAGAAAAAGAAGAATTACAAGATACAAAAAATAGCTGGCAAGAAACAAATTTATCTGAAATAAAAGCAAAAGAAGAACTTATCAATATCCAATAGGAGGAATGTATTATGAAAATTTTAGGAAAGAAAAGCTTATCATCAGTTGTTATGGTATTTTTATGTGTATTATTAGTGCTTTGCATCATTGCCATTATTGCAGGCGGTATATTTGTGTTAAGTAACTTAGCATTTTTTACAAAAGATTTATTAAGTATAACCTATATTTTGATTTACTTATCATCTATCCCAGCATTGATTATGATTATTACATTTTTAAAAATATTTAATACTTTAAAACAGGAAAATCCATTTGAAAAGAAAAATATAAAAAGATTAGGAATCAGCTATATAACATCTATTGTCATAGGCGTTATATATGCCATAAATGTACTATTGGTTTATTTAGGTGTTGGAATGATACAAGAAAGATTTTTCATCATTTATCCATTAGCCAATGTAGCAATATCTATTATCTTTTTAATATTTGGAATTGGTATTGTTGTGCTAAAAGAAATTTATAGAAAAGCAATTGAATATAAGGATGAAAATGATTTAACAATTTAAAGGAGGGAAAGATATGTCTATTGTTGTAAATTTAGATGTTATGTTAGCCAAAAGAAAAATGAGTTCACAAGAATTAGCAGAAAAAATAGGAATTACACAAGCAAATCTTTCCATATTAAAAACAAATAAAGGAAAAGCAATTCGATTTTCAACATTAGATTCCATTTGTAAGGCATTGAATTGTACACCAGGAGATATTTTGGAATATAGGGAAGATTAGAAAGGAACGTGAGTAAACTGGAAATACAAAAACCGAAACTATTTAAAATAGAAGAAATAACAGATTTTAAAAAAGAAATCTTGGAAAACTCTGAAAAATATGAGATACGAGAAAAACGATTTAAAGATACAGAAGAAGAAAAAATAGAAGCCGAAAAGTATGAATTTAGAAATTGTGTATTTGAATCTTGCAAAATGATACACTCTAATTTTGAAAATGCTTATTTTTCAGATGTCATATTTCAAAATTGTGATTTTTCCAACTCAAATTTTAGTAAGGCTGGATTTAATCGAGTAGAATTTATTAATTGTAAATTAACAGGCTGTGAAGCTATAGAAGCAGATATTTTTAATACTTATATAAAAGAATCTAATTTTGCTTATGTAAATTTTTCAGAAGCAAACTTTAGAGATGTCATAATAAAAAACACAAATTTGCAAAGTAGTAGTATGAATGAAGTTACATGGAAAAATATTGCATTTTCAGAATGTGATCTTAATAAATCTGAATTTGTTAGAACAAAGTTAAAAGGAATCGATTTTACTACATGTGAATTTAATGGAATTACTGTGAATATAGCGGATTTAAATGGTGCCATTGTGAATGAATTTCAAGCATTGGAACTATCAAAACTATTAGGGTTGAAAATTAAATAAGCGAAATTAAGAAAAGCGGTAAATATGAGTTAAATAATCTGGGGAAAAATAGACATAAAAATTTAAAAAAATATAGAAAAACAAAAGCACTAAGTAT
>CALXEX010000043.1 GCA_944387445.1 uncultured Clostridia bacterium
ATTTGCTAAAATAAACATGAAAATGATTTGTTTTTTATTTTTCATTTGCATCGAAAGAACATTTGCTATTATAACTAATATTCCAAAAAACTGGGCAACTATAAACATGATTATTTTCTCCTTTTTAATTTACAAAAATTATTTTTTTAAGTAATAATATACAACACATAAATCTTCAAATCCAAACTTTTGATACATTTTATGAGGATAAAATCCTTGTTCTGTTTGTAAATAAGCTATACTAATATTTTTAGATTTACACATTTGTAATTGTTGTTTCAATACTTCTTTGCCTATTCCTTTATTTCTATATTCTTTCTTTATAGCTAAACTATAAATTCCATAGATTTTATGATTATAGAGACTTTGTGTGGTTCCAACTATTTTATCATCTACTTTTATATAATAAAATTCATTTTCTATATCATTATACATCTTTTTATAATTTATATAACCTTGTCTGTATCCCTCATCTAAATCTCCATAAGGATCATCTTCATCATCTGTTTGATAACAAGACATTACACAATCAGCATATTTTTTCATATCTGTTGCTAATTCAAGTTTTATATTTAAATTGCAATTTGTATTTATATTATCTAGTTTTGAAAAGTCATGATAAATTTGCCATGCTTCTGTTGAAATTAGTTCAAATTTATCTGTTGTAAAATATTTATCTTTGTTTTTATACAGTTCTTTCATAAATGGAATTAAATATACTGCTGTAACTCTATTTTTCTCACTAAAAATATTATCTGCTTCATTGATAATACTTTCAAATTCTTCATTATTTTTAACATCAAAATTTGAAATAAAATTGCTATAACAATCTTTTATATTGGGATTATATGTAATTTCATAATTATCTTTATGAATAACATTAAAATCTAGTCCTTCAAATCCTTTGATGTGTAAATTATATATTTCTTTCACTAACTCTATATCCATTTTTATATTTTCCTTTCTAATTAATATTATATTTTTTCATTAATTCTTTTGCTTTTTCAATTCCTTTTTCTGTTATATATGTAGACTTAGCTTTATGCGTACTTCCACCTATCATATCTTCACTTTCTAGTTGATTTAATATATCAAAATCATAACCCTTCCATGCTCTTTGATATTCCCCATATGGTTCTTTTTTAGTCCATGATGTCAAATATAATAGTAATAATGTTAGCTCCTTTATTTGTTCTTCCATTTTTAAATCTCACTTTCTATAAATTCTATAAATGCTGGTACTGTTTCCAATAGATATTTATTATCTTTAACCACAAAATACGCCTCTGCTTCTAATCCCCATGAATACGTACCATTCATCTCAATATCCTCTACTTTTGATTTTGTAAATTTCTTTCTTCCGGTTAGATAATTTAGTAAATGTTCGTTACTTTCTTGTATTTCTTTAATTACTTTTTTACACTTTCTATAGTTTCCTTCTTTATAATACATTATAGACAAAGGAAACAGCATAAAAGTTGAAATCTCTGAATATTTATTATATATTTCTTCAGCTTTTTCGAATTTTTCCAGTACAGTATATAAACCTATCATCAAATATCTTATACCCAAATTATCACTTTCACATAATTCTAATAGTTCTTCTCCTTGTTTTATTGCTTCTTTATATCTTCCCAATTCCATTAATGTTAGCATATAACTATGTTTTGTTCTCATATATGGTCTTGTCTCTATTAATCCCCAAAACATCCCTATATTTTCTTCATTGAAAAAATTTTCTTTTTCCAAATTATTTTTTTCCTTATTTAGTGTCTCTTCATATTTCTTTAATCTTTTTATTGTATTCGTTTCATGTTTGGTAATAAAGTTTTCTGCATCTATATTGTTTGGATTTAATTCTAGTGCTTGTTTTGCTAATTTTATCGCTTTTATTTTTATTGGTTCTTCATATGCCTCAAATAACAAGTCATCTGATTGTTCTCTTTTGACAAATTCTTCATCTTCAAAATCCATATTTTTCAACCTCCATAGTTTTCTTCTAACTCACTTTTCAAACTCTTTTTTTCTACTTTTAAAGAAATCATAGAAATATCTTACGTTTTCAAGTTCACTCCATTTTTGAATTTTATAATCTTTTGTATCTAAATTATATATTTTGGCATTTAGAATTCCTAACATAAAAGGCGAATGAGTTGCAATTATAAATTGAACACCTAAATATCTTGCCATTTTATTTATTTCTTCTGCAAGTTGTACTTGATTTTGTGGAGATAATGAAACCTCTGGTTCATCTAGTAAATACAAATTGTCTGGTTCGATATTATCCTCTAGAATCTGCATTGTTGTTTCTCCATTAGAATATTTATCTTGTGAAAATTCAAACCTCGCAAACTGCTTTCCCCCTTCTTTTGTCTGCAAAAAGTCCTTTGCATTTTGCAATCCTCTTTCTCTTGCCAAATTACTTTCTATACTTTCTTGTAAAACGGCATCTTGTTGAATTTTCCTTATTTCATATAAGATTTCTTCACTCTTTATATATCTGCTATTTTCTGGTATTCTAATTAGTTTTCTACCATTCTCATTTTCTCCTAATTCATACTCACATTTTGATGCATAATCTTCAAAATAGTCTAAAGTTCCAACAACTTTTGGATTACTTCGTTCTTTTCCCTTTAAATTTAATTTATGTGCAATGATATTTAGTATAGTTGATTTTCCAGAACCATTATTTCCATATAATACGGTTATATTATCAAATATAAATATGTCTGGCTCTTTATTTTGTAATACATTAAATGGATATATATTATTATTTGTTATTCTGCTATCACTTAGTTTAAATGTTTTTAGGTATATCATTTTTTCACACCTCTAAATCTATGACTACACTATATCACAGATTTATATTTTCCTCAACAAATTCGCTAACATTCATATTAAATCGTACCTCTTAATTAATTCGTGGCAAAATTTTTCACATGAAATTTAACCTATATATGTTCTAATTCTTATATAATAATGTACTATTATTTAATTAATAGAATCTTTCAAAATTTGTAAAAATTTATTGTAATTATATATAAATGGTATTATAATAGTTTTACATGTAATGTTGCACACTTTTTAGTGTGGTTTGTTCGTTTATAAGCGCTTAAAATCCCTCTATATATGGAGGGATTTTCTATTGAATTTATGATTTATTGTTTTTTGTTATTTATTTTTTCTGTTTTTGTGTTTTTTAATGTTATTTCTTCTTTTTTATTTCTCCTTTACCATTTTCATTCGTAAATATAGATTTTTTATAGAACGAGTTTTTCCATTTTTTCGTGCTATAAAAATTTATAGCACAGAAATTCAAAAAATCCGTGCTACATTTTAACCATTTTTCTTATTTTTCACTAATTCTTCATGATAAAAATAATTTATATATTTTACATTATTTATTTCACAATAATCTTTAATCTCTTTAGATAAATCATTCCAGTATTTTTTATTTCCTTTAATATATATATCATTATATTCATTTATCAACTTGGGATACTTTTCTTGAATATACAATAATATTTTTGTTTTATAATCTCCTCTTAAATTCAAATTTTCAAACCAATATTCATCTATATATGCTTTACTAATTTCTATAATCTCCTTAAAATTTGTTATATATGGAAATATAGGTGACATAAATAAAACTGTATATATCCCATTTTCGTGAAGTGTTCTTAAAGTACTTAATCTTTCTTTTATCAAACTGGCATTATCCATATCATTTTTAAAGTTTTCATCCAATGTATTAATAGACATTGATACCGTTAAATTTTTCATTTGTTTTAGTAAATCTATATCTCTTAATATTAGTTTGGATTTTGTTGATATGTTTAAATTGCAATTAACATTTATTAATTCTTTTAAAATTCTTCTTGTTATTTTATATTTTTCTTCAAATTTATTATAACAATCAGTCACTGATGATAGAAATACAGTTTTATTTTCTAGTTTCTTTGTATTTATTTTCTTATCACATCTTTTTATATCAATAAAAGTTCCCCACTCCTCTTTATGTCCAGTAAATCTTTTCATAAAACTTGCATAGCAGTATTTACATCCATGTGGACAACCAACATAAGGATTTATGACATAGTCACTAGATGGTAAATTAGATTTAGTTAAGTAGTCTTTAACTTGTATTTCTTTTTCTATAATATTCATTTTTGCTCCTATTCTTCGTCTACATTGTCTTTCAACTTCTTTAACATTTCATAAATCTATGCAATTTGCTCACGGCAACTATTATATCTATTTCAAAAATTCATTTTCTTCATATAGATATTTTCTACATATCTACATAAGCATACTTACTTATTTGCATATTTATATAATGATCTATTTTTTCTTTTGCCTGCTTTGAAATATCATATGCTCTTCCATTTTTAGTAAGTGGATTAATATATCTTTTTTTTACTTTTCTGCTCACACAAAATTTGTTATCTTTATATTCTTCACAATCTATAAAACTATTGCAATTCATAAATTTATTAAATACATTCGAAATCTCTTTATCTTGACAATTTCTTATCATATTGATTATTTCTTGTTCAGATAATTCATATAAATCTTTTTTGGTTATGTACTTTTCTTTATACATTTTTTCTATAATGTCCGCAAAAAAATACATAGTTATTGTATCTTTAGAACTAATCCATAAAGGCCATAATTCACTTGCTCCATTTATAAATTTTTCTGCCTTTTCTATTGAATTAAATCCCAATTCCGAAATATTATCTTCATTTTTCATAATTTGAATATCTCCATATATATCTTTTATTTCTGCTAAATTCCAAACTTTTTTATAATAAATCCCGTTCATAAATGTATATTCTAATCTATCTGCTGATAATTTTGGTGTTTCGTTATCTGCTATTGGGTAAATTTTATAATCACTTACTTCTTCTATTTCTATTTTATCTCTTTTTAATAAACTCGTTATCTCTTTTGAATTTTTAATTACTTCTAAGGTTTGCTCTTCTGTTGATTCTTGTTTTTCTGCATCACCATTCAAAAAATCTATACAATGTTTAAATGCCGGACTTGATATATCATGAAATAAACCTGCTATCGTTTGTTTCTTATCGTTTGTAAAATTCCAAATAATAAGTGCCACACCTACACTATGTTTTAAAACGGAATACATATCTTCATATATATTCTCTTTTCTCCAGTATGCACCACATATTTGATTAATACCATCTAATTTTTGCATTTCTGGAGTATAAATATAATCATTTAAAAAGTTTGGAAATTTCTTTGACAGTATTGAATAATATTTTTTTATATTTTCATTTACTTGTTCTATATAATTTTTTGACATTTTTTACCTTCTTTTCATATTTTTATATACTTATTCACTATTTAAGAACACATATCCTTATCTAGGTTCATCCCCCAGTTGATTTATTTTAGCTTTAACAAATTCAAACATTTTTGAATTTGTGACAACCTTGTCTATAATTGTTCTTTCTTGTTTGGCAATTTGCATAATATAATGTAATTCATCTACATTTAACATACTTACAAATTCTTTTTGTTCTTCTTCTGAATATAGAAAAGCAGTTTTGGTAAATAAGATAACTCCATCGTTTCTTGTCTCTTCATCTCCATTTAATATCAATGCTTTTATATGCTCAAATTTAATTAATATATCTTTTACTCCAATAATACATTTTGCATTTTGGGAATTATTATTACAATGTCTCATAATTTTTCTTAGTTCCTCTATTTTATTCATTATTCTCATAGCATCTTCAAATGTATCTGGAACAAACTCTAACGCTTTTCCTGTTCGAATTTTATAAATATCATTTGCAATTTGATATAAGTCATGTTCTATAGAATCAAAATATCTTAAAGCTTCTGATGTGACATAAGTTTGATTTGATTTATCAATAGAAAATTTTTAAATACTTAAATCATTCATAATAATATTTTCTCCTAATATTCTTAAATATATAATTCTTATAAATTACAGGATTTATTTTAGACATAGCACTGCTACACATTCCACATGGCTTGTAAATGGAAACATATCCACAGGCTTTATGCTTTTTATATCATAGCTTTCCTCTAGCTCTTTTAGGTCTCTTACTAAAGTCGCAGGATTACAACTAATATAGACAAGTTTTTTCGGTTTTATCTTCAATATATTTTGAATACTTGTCTTATCAAGCCCTCTTCTTGGAGGATCTACCATCACAATATCTGGAACTATCTTTTTGTTATTGATTAAATCATCTAATACCTCTTCTACATCTCCTGCAATAAATTCTGTATTATGTATATCATTTAATTTTGCATTTTCTATGGCATCTTCTACCGCTTGTTTTACAATTTCAATCCCATATACTTTTTTCGCATATTTTGCCATAAATAAAGAAATGGTTCCAATTCCACAATATAAGTCAAAGACAGTATCTTCTTTTGTGATATTGGCTGATTTGACGCCTATCATGTATAACTTTTCTGCTTGAATTGGATTTACTTGATAAAAGGACAATGGTGAAATTTTAAATGTTAATTCTCCTAATTTGTCTGTTATATATCCTTCTCCATATATCGTTATATTTTTCTCTCCTAATATCACATTTGTATTTTTCTCATTTATATTTTTGACAATTGTTTTAATATTAGGAAACTTGCTTATTAGTGTTTCTGCGAATTTCTTCTCATTTGGAAATTCTTTTCCATTGATAACAAGAATGACCATAATTTCGCCTGTTCTTTTTCCTATTTTGGTAACAATATGTCTTATCAAGCCTTTTCTGGTCTTTTCATTATATATAGAAATATGATTTTCTGTAATATAATTTACAATATATTTTGCAATCTCTTCTGTTTTTTCATCTTGGATCAAACAATTTTCTATTGGGATAATTTCATGTGTTCGATTGGCAAAAACACCAATGACTGGCTTTCCTTCTTTATCTATACCTACTGGATATTGTGCTTTATTTCTATAATGATATGGATGCTCCATTCCCAAAGTTTCTTCTACTTCAATATTTGTAGCTAATGTTTTATTAGCTAAACTTTGAACAGCATTTCTTTTCATATTTAATGTTTCAGCATATTGAATATGTCTTAAATTACACCCTCCACAGCGTTTATATGTATGACAATCACTTTCTGTTCGACTATCTGCTTTTTTTAAAATGTCTATTACTTTCCCAAAAGCATGAGAAGATAACACCTTCACAATTAATATTTTTACCTTTTCTCCTTTAATACTATTCGGAATAAATATGGTAAAATTATCAATCTTGGCGATACCTTCTCCTTCAAATCCGTTATCTATAATATCTACAATATATTCTTGGTTCTTTTTTACTGGTATTTCCATTTCAACTCCTCACAGGCTAATTTTGTTTTATATCTTGTTTTTACTTAGATTTTTGATTGTATAGGAAACTCTATGAAACTTTAAGTTACTTGGATTCAAAGTGAAAATAAAAATTTCATATTTTATTTTCAAAAGAAGCTCTATGAAACTTTAAATTACGTTCCATTCTATACAATTTCTGTCTTTACTTTTTCTTCTATTTCATCTTCACAAGCTTTCATTGCTTGTAATGTTTTATCTAATAAAGTGTCTAATTCCCAACCTAATTGTTCTGCACCTGTTCTAATGATATCTCTTGAACAACCAGCCGCAAATTTTTTATCTTTAAATTTCTTTTTTAAGCTTGAAAGTTCCATATCTTTTGTACTTTTTGATGGTCTCATTTTAGCTGAAGTCCAAATAATTCCTGTTAACTCATCTATTGCAAATAGAATTTTTTCCATTTCATGTTCTGGTTTTACATCTGAACAAATACCATATCCATGGCTACAAACTGCATGTATAAATTCTTCACTTGCATTGATTTCTTTTAATAATTCTGGTGCTTTTTTACAATGTTCTTCTGGATATTGTTCAAAATCAACATCATGTAATAATCCTGCTATTCCCCAAAAGTCTTCATCATATCCATTTTCTTTTGCAAAATATCTCATGACACTTTCTACTGTTAATGCATGTCTTAAATGGAATTCCTCCTTGTTATATTTTTTTAATAATTGCATTGCATCTTTTCTTTCCATCTCTATTCCTCCATTTTTACAAGATTTATTCTTAAAGTTTATTCTATCTATATATACTTAAAATACGCCTTTTATTTCAGTATATTTTAAACATATTCTTTAAAATTATATCACAATTATGCAAATTTGTATACAACCTTATATTTTGTAAAACTATACTTTGATTTTGTAAACTTTTTGGTAAAAATCCTTATAATTCCAGTTTTATTGCGTGAATATCTTGTATATTTTGCATTTTTATAATATAATTCTATTGGAAATCAAATGGGATTATATTAATAATACCTATTATTTGAATATATTAAGGAGGAAGAAAATGAAAAATTTTGATGTTGCCATTATTATGGGAAGTGATTCTGATTTATCAATTATGAAAGATGCGGCTAAGTTTTTAGAAGATATGGGAATTTCTTATGAAATGAAAATACTTTCTGTACACAGAACACCTGAAAAGGCTATGGAATATGCTAATAGCTTAAAAGAAAATGGTGTAAAAGTTGTCATCGCTGGTGCTGGAGGTGCTGCACATTTACCTGGTGTATTTGCAGCTATGTTACCAACTGTTCCAGTAATTGGTATTCCAATCCATACAAAAACATTAGGAGGTGTTGACTCTTTATATTCAATCGTTCAAATGCCTTCAGGAATTCCAGTTGCAACAGTTGCAATCAATGGTGCAAAAAATGCTGGTATACTAGCAACTTCTATCCTAGCTGTTGGAGATGAAAGCATTAAAGAGAAATTAGCAACTTACAAAAATTCTTTAAAAGATGCTGTTTCTAAAAAAGATGAAAAACTTCAAGAAATGGGATATGCAGATTATTTAGAAAATATGAATAAATAATTGTCAATTGTGACCAGGTATGTTTGGGACATTTTTATGTAAATGTCGCATAGACAAACGGACTCTATGAGACAAACAGAAACGTCCCAAAAAGGACATAATGATAAAATAGAAAGGAATGTGAAAATTATGAAAAAAATTAGTAGTGGTAAAGTTCGTGAAATTTATGAAGTAGATGATGACAAATTATTACTTGTTGTGTCTGACAGAATTTCTGCATTTGATTATATCTTACCAAATTTAATTCCTGATAAAGGAAAAATATTAAACCAAATTTCAAAATTTTGGTTTGATTATACAACAGATGTTATACCAAATCATGTTATTTCAACTGATTTAAAAGATTTTCCTGAAGAATTCCAAACACCTGAATTTGAAGGAAGAAGTATGTTGGTTAAAAAATTAAAAATGATACCAGTAGAATGTATCGTAAGAGGATATATTACAGGTTCTGGTTGGAAAAGTTATCTAAATGATGGAACTGTATGTGGTATTAAACTTCCTGAAGGATTACAAGAAGCTCAAAAATTACCTGAGCCAATCTTCACACCTACTACAAAGGCTAAAGAAGGACATGATGAAAATATTTCTTTTGAAGAAGTTTGTAACCTAATCGGAACAGATTTAGCTAATAAATTGAGAGAAAAAACAATTGAAGTTTATACAAAATGTTCTGAATATGCTGCAACAAAGGGTGTTATAATTGCTGATACAAAATTTGAATTTGGGCTTGACGAAAATGGTGAACTAGTTCTTGGAGATGAAGTATTAACTCCTGATTCTAGTAGATTCTGGGTTGCAAAAGATTATCAAGTTGGAACAAACCCAAAAAGTTTTGATAAACAATATCTTCGTGATTGGATAAAATCTAGTGGATATAATC
>CALXEX010000044.1 GCA_944387445.1 uncultured Clostridia bacterium
TATCTTCTAGATTACAAGAAATTACAAGAAAAATCAGAGGAAAAGCAAGAATTACAGAATCAGATTTAAAAGAAATGCTAAGAGAAGTAAAGCTTGCGTTATTAGAAGCTGATGTTAACTATAAAATTGTAAAAGATTTTATTGCGACCATTCAAGAAAAAGCTTTAGGACAGGATGTTCTAAAATCTTTAACTCCAGGACAACAAGTTGTAAAAATTGTAAAAGATGAGTTGGTAGAATTACTAGGTGGACAAACAAGTCAAATTAATTTTACACCAAATCCACCAACGATTATTATGTTAGTAGGTCTTCAAGGTTCAGGTAAAACCACAACAGCAGGAAAATTGGCAAATCTACTTAGAAAACAAGGTAAAAAGCCATTATTGGTTGCTTGTGATGTATATAGGCCAGCTGCTATCAAGCAATTACAAGTTGTTGGAGCACAGTTAAACATACCTGTTTTTGCAAATGAAAACTCTAAAGATGTTGTACATATTGCAAGACAAGCATTATCTGTGGCAATGTCAAAACTAAATGATGTAGTTATCTTAGATACAGCAGGTAGACTACATATTGATGAAGAATTAATGCAAGAACTAAAGAATTTAAAAGCAAATATCAAACCTCATGAAATCTTACTTGTTGTAGACAGTATGACAGGTCAAGATGCAGTAAATGTTGCACAAAGTTTTAGCGATAATGTTGGAATTGATGGAATTATCCTTACAAAGCTTGACGGTGATACAAGAGGTGGTGCAGCACTTTCTGTTAAAAAGGTAACAGGAAAGCCGATTAAATTTGCAGCAACTGGAGAAAAACTAAGTGATATTGAAGTATTCCATCCAGATAGAATGGCTCAAAGAATTTTAGGAATGGGAGACATTCTAGCAGTTATTGAAAAAGCTGAAGAATCATTTGATATGGAACAAGCAGAACAGCTTGAAAAGCAATTGAAGAAAAAAGAATGGGATTTAGATGATTATTTAGCACAAATTAGACAAGTAAAGAAAATGGGATCATTTTCATCATTATTAAAATTGATACCAGGATTTAGTCAAATAAAAGATTTAAAAGTAGATGACAAAGAATTTGTTAAAATTGAAGCAATGATTTGTTCAATGACAAAAGAGGAAAAACGAAATACAAAATTATTAAATGCAAGTAGAAGACAAAGAATTGCCAAAGGAAGTGGAACAACTGTACAAGATATTAACAAATTCATCAAATCTTTTGAAATGACACAAAAAATGATGAAACAGATGAAAAATAATAAAGGCAGTATGAAGAAGTTATTGAGTGGAATTGATGAAAATGCATTAAAGAATTTTAAGTTTTAAGTTGTTATTAAATTTTTAAATTTATATAAATATTCAAAAATTTTCAGGAGGTGAACCAAAAATGGTAAAAATAAGATTACAAAGACAAGGAAAGAAAAAAGCTCCATTCTATCACATTGTAGTTGCTGATTCAAGAGCTTCAAGAGATGGAAAAATCATAGAGCAAATAGGAACATATGATCCAATGACAGATCCAGCAACAATCGTATTAGACAAAGAAAAAGTTGAAAAATGGATTAAAAATGGTGCAAAACCAACAGATACAGTTAAAGCTTTAATTGAAAAAGCTAACTAGTTAAATAATTTCTTTGGACAATGAAGAAGAACAAGTTTAGTTGGAGGAAATTATGGAAGAATTTTTAAGAATTATGATTTCAAATTTAGTAGAGAATAAAGATGCTATCGAAATCAATACGATAGATAAAGGAAAATCTGTTACATTTGAAGTAAAAGTAGCCCAAGAAGATATGGGAAAAGTAATAGGAAAGCAAGGTAGAATTGCTCAATCTATTAGAAATGTTATGAAAGCTGTTGCAAATAAAGAACATAAAAAAGCATCAGTAGAATTTTTAGGATAATAGGAGTAACCAATATGTTACCAAATCTAGAAATTGGTCAAATCGTTAATACATTTGGAATAAAAGGAATGGTAAAAGTAAAACCATTTACAGATGATATTAGAAGATTTGATGAATTAAAAACAGTATATGTCGAAAAAAATAATAATCAAACAGAATATGAAATTGAAGAAGTAAAATATCATAAAGATATGGTATTAATAAAATTTAAAGGTATAGACAAAGTAGAACAAGCAGAAATGCTTCGAAATAGTTATCTAACAGTTTCTAGAGATTCAGTAGAAAAGCTAGAAGAAGGAAGATATTATATCGTAGATTTACTTGGGTTAGAAGTTTATACAGATGAACAAATTTTATTAGGAACTTTAGAAGACATATTCAATACTGGTAGTAATGACATATATGTTGTGAAAGACAAACAAGGAAAACAAATTCTTTTACCAGCCATACAGGATGTAATTAAACAAATTGATATAGAAAATAAAAAAATCATTGTACACTTACTTCCTGGTTTGATTTAAATTATATAAAACAAAAATTTAAAGATAAAGAAACAACAAACATAAGGGAAAACGATCATGTTTTATAACAAAACAAGAAAGGAACAAAATCTATGAAATTTGATGTTTTAACACTTTTTCCAGAAATGTTTGAAATATTAAATCAAAGTATTATTGGAAAAGCAATTGAAAAGGAACTAATAGATATCAACTTAATTAATATTAGAGATTTTTCAAAAGATAAACATAAAAAAGTAGATGATACACCTTATGGTGGTGGTGCTGGAATGGTAATGAAACCAGATGTGGTATATGATGCATATCAGTCAATAAAAGACAGAAATGCAAAAGTTATCTATATGTCACCACAAGGAAAGCTATTAAATCAAAAAAAGGTAGAAGAATTATCAAAAGAAAACCATTTAATTATACTTTGTGGGCATTATGAAGGGATTGACCAAAGGGTATTGGATAAAATTGTAGATGAAGAAATATCCATTGGAGACTATGTATTAACAGGTGGAGAAATTCCAGCAATGGTATTAATAGATAGTGTCAGTCGATATGTAGAAGGTGTTTTAAAAGAAGATTCTATAAAAGAAGAAAGTTTTTCAAATGGACTTCTAGAATATCCACAATATACCAGACCAGAGGTTTTTGAAGGAATGAAAGTTCCAGAAGTATTACTTTCAGGTCACCACGAAAATATAGAAAAATGGAGAAAAGAAAAGTCTTTAGAAATGACAAAGAAAAAAAGACCAGAGTTATTAAAATAAATTAATATTAGCAAGGAGCATCATATATTTACAAGAAAAAGATGTGTTCCCTGACATTAAGAAGAAGGAGGAAATTCTAAAATGGATATTATAAAATCAATTGAACATGAACAATTGAAAAATAAGATACCAGAATTAAAAGTTGGTAATACAGTAAGAGTACACGTAAGAATAAAAGAAGGAAATAAAGAAAGAATCCAAGTTTTTGAAGGAATCATTATAAAAGTACAAGGTGGAGGAGTGAACCAAACATTTACAGTAAGAAAAAATTCTTATGGTGTAGGTGTTGAAAAAACATTCTTAGTACACTCTCCATTAGTAGAAAAAGTAGAATTAGTAAGAGTAGGTAAAGCAAGAAGAGCTAAATTATACTATCTAAGAGATAGAGTAGGTAAAGCTGCCAAAACTAAGGAACAAGTTGGAGCAAGAATTGAAGATAGAGAAATTACTATCAAAGAAGACTTAGTAGAAGAACCAGCAGTAGAGGAAGCTCCAGAAGAAGCACCAGCTGTTGAAACAGAAAATGTAGCTGTTCAAGAAACAGTTGACACAGTTTCAGAAGAAACTGTAGAAGAAGTAAAAGAAGTAGAAGAATCTAAAAAGGAAGAAGCTAAAGCTGAAGAACCAGCTAAAGAAGAAGTAAAAGAAGATGCTAAAAAAGCTGAAGAAAAACCAGCAACTGAAGAAGATAAAAAAGCATAATATAAAAGATCATTAAGAGTTGTATTTTGAAATATTTTATTCAAATGCAACTCTTTTTCTTGTCTTTTATTTTTTGTTATGATAAAATTTTTGTAGAATAAAAGAGATTAAAATATATGAAAATAAAAGGTGTTAAAAATGTTTAAGGAAATATATAAACTAGGCGAATTATATTTAATGCAAAAGTATAAAGAGCAAGACAGGAAAAATCACGAATTAATAGATTTATTTTGGGAATGCACATTAACTTGCAATGCGAATTGTAAACATTGCGGAAGTAGTGCTGAAAAGAAAAAATATGATGGTGAACTAACAACTGAGGAAATAAAAAATGCATTTAAACAAATTGCAAATGATATGAATGCAAGTAAAATATTAATTAATGTGACTGGTGGAGAGCCATTAGTTAGACAAGACTTATGTGAAGTTATGGAATATGCAACTAATGAATTAGGATTTCATTGGGGAATGACAACAAATGGAATATTATTAACTGAGGAAAATATCCAAAAATTAAAAAGAGCAAATATGGAAACAGTATCTATTAGTATCGATGGCTTAGAAGAAACACATAATAAATTTAGAGGAGTTCCAAATTCTTATCAAACAATCATTGAGAATATTAAAAATTTAAAGAAAGCAGGCTTTGTAAAACATATACAAGTTACCACTGTATTTCATAAAGAAAATATAAACCAAATGAAAGAATTATATCAAGTTATGCTAGGATTAGGATTAGATTCTTGGAGATTAGTATCTATGGATCCCATTGGAAGAGCAAATGAGAATAATGATTTATTATTAGATGGTAAAGAAATGAAAAAAATGTTAGACTTTATAAAATCTAAAAAGCATAATAAAAAATTAGAATTGACATATGGTTGTCCAGGATTTTTAGGATTAGATTATGAGAAAGAGGTTAGAAAATATTATTTTTACTGTAGAACTGGAATCAATGTTACCAGTATTTTATACAATGGAGATTTATTTGTATGTCCGAATGTTCCTAGGGTAAAGAGACTAATACAAGGGAATATTAGAACAGATAATTTTAAAGATGTATGGGATAATAAATATAAAGAATTTAGAACGAAAGATAGAACCAAAAGTGATACATGTGAAAAGTGTGAATATTGGGAATATTGCTTAGGAGGCGCATATCACACTTGGAACTTTGCAAATAATGAACAAAATAAATGTCCATATCATATGATTTATGGAAAATAGGGGGATTTTAATGAAAAAAATAAAAAAAGTAGTTATATCAGTCATAATGGCAATTATGTTATTACCTAAAAAAATATTTGCAAGTTTTGATCCAAGTACGTTCGAAGAATTATATGGGTCACCAACAGAAATATTATATGGGCCACCAGAATTAATGGATGAACCAACATTTATAGAATCAATTTGGAGAATGGTAAAAACATGTATATTACCCATATCATTAGTTATTATCTTTATCGTAGGAAGTATTATATTTTTTAAGAAAAGTAAAGCAACAACAAAAGAAAAAATAATTACTTTAATTTTAATATTATTTATTATTGTTATCATTATAGCAGTTGGTTGGGGAATATATTATGTAATGACAAATATAATTTAAAAATAAATATCAAAATAAAACCAGAAAATCTTTTAAAAGGATTTTCTGGTTTTGTCATATTCCCCCAATGGACCTAGTCCCAATGGTCAAAATTAATCAAACATATCTTCCATAGCATACATACCAGGCTGTTGGTTCACAATAAATTCACTGGCTCTTAAAGCACCTTCTGCAAATACATTTCTAGAATAGCTGGTATGTTTAATTTCAAAAGTTTCAAAATTTCCGATAAATTGAACAGAGTGTTCTCCAACAATATTTCCACCTCTGATAGAAGACATACCGATTTCATTTTTATCTCTTTTTTCATGTTTATCGTGTCTGTTATATTCGCAATGAAGTGTGTTTCCTAAAGATGCATTAATACTATCTGCTAACATTTGTGCAGTACCACTTGGACTATCTACTTTTCTATTATGATGTGCTTCAATAATTTCAATATCTGTGTTTTTCAAAAGTGGTGCAAGCCAAGAGACAATTTTTTTCATAAGCATAATGTCAAAAGACATATTAGCAGATTTGAAAATTGGAATGATTTTACTTGCTTCTTCAATGATTTTTGTTTCTTCGTCTGTAAATCCAGTTGTTGCAATAACCATTGGTATTTTATTTGTTTTGGCATAATTTAATATATTTAGTGTTGCAACAGGAAGGGAGAAGTCAATGATGACATCTGGTGTTACATTAATATTTTCTACCTCTGTAAAAATTGGAAATTTAGAATCAGAATAACTTACTTTGTCAAATCCACCAATGACTTGCATGTTCTCGTTTTCTTCTACTAGATTACATACAACATTTCCCATTTTTCCATTACAACCATTTACAAATACGTTTAACATTTGATACCTCCATTATTTACAAAATTTATTATTAAAATTTATTATTATTTGTATTACTATAGCTATATTTAAGTTTATGCATAATTCGTAATTTTTAAAATATAACTTCATTATAATTTTTTATTCATTATAAGTAGAAATATAAGTAGAATTCGTTATTTTATTCCTTTAATTTATCTAATTCCTCAATTAATTTTTGTTCTTTATCATGACTCATTTTGGTAAGTGGCAATCTAGGAATTCCATAGTTATAGCCAATATGATTTAGAGCAGATTTAACAGGAATAGGGTTCACTTCTGAGAATAAAGCTTTTATCAAAGGTAAAGCATCCAGTTGCATCTTTGTAGCTTTTTCGATATTGCCATCAAAAAAGTTTTGAATCATATCATGTGTATATTGTGGTTTTACATTTGATAAAACAGATATGACACCAAGTCCGCCTAATGATAAAATTGGTAATATTTGATCATCATTTCCAGAATAAATATGTAAATTATCTCCACATAAATGGGCAATTTCAGCTACTTGTGACAAATTACCACTTGCTTCTTTGATAGCCACAATATTATCTATTTTAGATAATTCTAAGCAAGTTTCTGGTAAGATATTGACACCAGTCCTACTTGGTACACTATACAAAATAATTGGCAAAGATACACTTTTAGCAATGAGTTTATAATGTTCAATTAATCCTTTTTGTGTACATTTGTTGTAATAAGGTGTAACAATTAAAAGTCCATCAACACCTAAAGATTCTGCTTTTTTGGAATTTTCAATAACTTTCATTGTGTTATTACCACCAGTACCTGCAATAATTGGTACTCTGCCATTTGATGTTTTAACAGCACAAGAAATCGCAGTAGTTTTTTCTTCTTCTGTCATGGTCGAAGATTCTCCTGTTGTTCCACACACGATAATGGAATCTACGCCATTTTCGATTTGAAAATGAATAAGTCTTTCAAATTCTTTAAGATTTACACCATTTTCATCAAAAGGTGTACTGATAGCTGTTCCACAGCCTTTGAATAAAATTTTTTTCATAAAAATCACCTGATTTTCTTAAATAGTAGATAAAAAATATATTTATATTTTTCATACATTGCCATTATATTACAAAACAAGCTAAAAGAGAATAGAAAATGAAAAGTTTATAGAATTCATATTTTTCCTATACAATAAAAAACGTTTCTATATAGAAACGTTTTTTATATATAAAACTTAAAATCGTATCATTAAAAAGCTAAAAAACACATAAGCATATCTGAAAGCTTTCTTCATAAACATTTTAGATTTTATAACGTCCAAAGTTTCGGAAGTTGCACAATACTTATCCACAAAAGTTAAAATAAGTCCCTCAATTGATGTTGGAAATTGTATGGTTACAGGCCACATATGTGTCAAAATCATATCTTTTTCTTTTTGAGTCAAGTCAAATAATTTACTTGCATTGTCACAAGCTGTTTTTCCATGGGTAAAAGCATGTAAACCTTTTCTATTAGGTTCTCGAACACGCCAGTCATATAGGAATAAGTCATGTAACATACCAGCCCTTGTGGCTGATATATAGTCTAAATGGTATTTTTTACATATTAAATAACAATAATAAGAAACCATATAACAGTGGTCAAAACAGGTGGTTTCATAATGTTGTCTATATTTTTTCATTTCTTGTACAGTCTTATTATGTATTAATTCTTCAATAATACTTAAAAATTCATCATGATCTATAGGATTACTTTTTATCATTTTTCATAAAACTCCCTTTTAATTTTACAATTTTGATTGTGATACATTTTATGATGAAAGATTTGTTTTTGTAAATACTACATATTCTATATTTAAGTACATTCTTCTTTTATTATATCATATCATGTAAAAAGAGTAAATGAAAAAAATCTTAAATTGTATTTAATTTATGATAAAATCACCTTAAAAGTTTAGAAACGAATATTTCACCCTAGATGTATAAAAATAGA
>CALXEX010000045.1 GCA_944387445.1 uncultured Clostridia bacterium
AAGATTGTACATATGGTGAAATATTCGCTAATAAAATAAAGCTATTTTTTAGTGAAATATTCAAAAATTATTGACATGAAAAAAATCTTAAATTTCTTTAAAATAATTGAAGGAAACAAGAATTTATATTATAATCATTTTAAGAAGTTATTAAATGGAGGTATCTGTAATGAACACTTTATCATATGGAATATGCATAGTTTTATTTATTCTAGTTATTGTATTGGGAATTATGATATACATATATATAAAAAGAAATGCAGAAGATAGACAATATAGACAATCAAATGGAGAGAAAAATCAAACAAATGCGACAGTTTCTGACGCGGATAAAAGACATGAAGATTTCATAAGATCAATTAATATTGTTAACCAAGAAAGAACTGTTATAGGAACCATCTATGTCAACGGAAAAGAAGAAGAATTGTCAACAAGAAAAGAAGATAATGAATATATCTATTATTTAGGAAATACAATCATTGGAGGGTATAATCCTGATGTTATGGGAGACAATCTAATTATATTTAAAGAAAATACTTTAGAAAATCAACTTTCAGATCAGATAAAAGATCAAATTGTTCAAGTGATTGAAAAAACTAAGAAAAGAAAAGAACAAGAAAAAGAAAGAGAATCTATTAACGAAAGGATGAAAAATAGAAATGTTTATGAGCAACAAATGGGATATCAAAAAAGTATAGGACAGGAGAAAAGACAAGGAAAGATAAAACAAGCACAAGAAATACAAAAAAGAAAAGACCAAAATGAAAAAATGCAGAACAGACAAATAGAAAAACAATTGAAAAGAAAACAAGAAAAAGTACAAAATACAGTTAAAGACATTAATATTAAACAAGAAGTAGATATGGATACGATGGCCACAGACATGGATACAATAGGAAAAAGATTAGAAGAAGCTGGAAAGGTTAAAGGAAAAGAAAAAGAAGGAAAACTTGCTTTTGTAGAATCAGACGATTTGGATAATTTAAGAGATGAAAATGGAAAAAGATTGCAAGGACATTCATCAAGATATGAAGCAGTTATGGTTGATAAAAAAGGAAATGTCAAAGCTCTAAATCTAGAGAATGATACACAAGAAGGGACAAATCCTATGGAAAGCAATTACCAGGTAAAACAAAATAAAAATCAATCAATTAAAAAAGGAGATGTATTGACCAGATTGCAAATTCAAGGGGAAGAAACGATAGGAATTGAAAATGGACAATATGGAGAAATAGAAGTATATCATTCACATGATAAAACAATTGGAGGAAATGGTGTTGAAGGAAATAAGAGTTTAGATAGACAATTGGAAACATCAAATTCTAAGAATCCAATAGAAGGGACAGATCAAGCAACACAAAAATTGGCACAAAAGCATCAAGATGGTTATCGATCAGTAGAAGCTTCATATCAAGAAGCAAAACAACATGAAAATGCTACGGAAGAACCATGTGAAGAATTACAGGCAGAAGACATAGATGGAAATCTTAATACAGTAACACATAGTCATACAGATGATATTGTGGCAAAATTAATGCAAAATGGTGAAATTAATGATAAATTTACGGAAAGAGAGATAAGAGAAAGAGTAGAAAGAGCATGGAATAATAAGCAGGAGGATATGAGTACAGAAGAATTTCAAAAAAATGTGGAAGAAGATATAGAGCAAGATGCCGAAAATATGCGTGGTGAAAGAGGAAGATAAAATTTATTAAAAATATATTAATTTTTAATAAAAAAGTTGCAATATTTTGCCAATAATAGTATAATATAAAAGGTAGTATAATAATATATAGAAAGTATATTAAAAGAGAGGTAAAAAAATGGATTATTTATATATACTAAGAGAAGCTTTGGTATGGATGGTAACAATATTTTGGATATATCAAGTTGTTGTCAGTTTATGTTCTTTAGTAAAATTAAAAGACAAACCTTTAAAAGTAAAAAAAGATCATCGTTTTATGGCAATTATACCAGCACATAATGAAGAAGCGGTTGTCGGAAATTTAATTGAAAGCTTAAAAAATCAAACATATAATAAAGATTTATATGATATATATGTGATTGCAGATAATTGTACAGATAATACAGCAAAGATTGCTAAAGAAGCTGGCGCGATTGTTTATGAAAGATTTGATGAAACGAAAAAAACAAAAGGATATGCTTTAAATTGGTTTTTACAACAAAAAATTGCAGAAGATGCGCCATATGATGCTTTCTTTGTATTTGATGCAGATAATATCGTTGATAAAAATTTTATAAAAAATATGAACAAAAAGCTATGCCAAGGAGAAGATGTTGTACAAGGTTATAGAGATATTAAAAATCCATCAGATAACTGGATAACAGCAGGGTATGCAATTTTCTATTGGCAAATGCATAGATTTTATCATTTAGCTAGATATAATTTAGGATTATCACCATTATTAAATGGTACAGGGTTTATGGTAAAATTTGACGTTATCAAACCACAAGGTTGGGATACAGAAACATTAACAGAAGACATTGAATTCTCTTTGAAGAGAATTATAAAAGGTAAAAAATTAGGTTGGGCAACAGATGCTATTGTATATGATGAACAACCTACAGGATTTAGACAAAGTTGGTCACAAAGAAGTAGATGGACAGTTGGTCATATCCAATGTATAAAAAGATATACAAAGGAATTAGCAATTGCAACGAAAGAAAATAAAAAAATGATTAATCTTGATGGTTTATTATATATTGTTGGAAGTATACCAATGTTTATTATAACAATTGCATTATTATTGACAAACTTTATTATGTATAATTCAGCCTCTATTACAACAGCAGAATTAATCAAAAACATCATGATGTATTTGGTTCCAACATTTGTATTACCAATATTTATAGGAATATTTGCAATGTGGCTAGATGGAAGAAAAATAAAACCAATGGCAAAAGGATTACTTTGTTACCCACTATTTTTATTAACATGGATATGTATAAACTTTAAATGCTTATTTATTAGAAATACTTCATGGGAAAAAATCAACCATGTAAGAAGTATAAAAATAGCAGATGTTTCTGATAATCATGAAGCACAGACAGAAAAAGAATTAGTTTAAATAAATATAATAAATAAAAAAGATAAGTGGACGTTTTTGATGTTGTTTAAGAATGACAATAATAAAATAATGTTCCACTTATTATTGTTGAAGATAATTATCATATAGAGAAAGGAATAAATATGGGCCAATTAAAAAGAATTGACAAAAAAAATAAATATATACATATAGGAATTATAGTATTAGGAATTATATTTATTAGTTTATCAGCTTTTCATGAAAATATTTGGTTTGATGAAAGTTATTCGGTGTCTATTGCAAAACATAGTTTTAGTGAGATATGGAACATAACAGGACATGATGTTCATCCACCACTATATTATTGGATTTTACATATTATATGGATGATTTTTGGAAATCAAAATATTGCTTTCCGATTATTTTCTGTTTTGTCAATTGCTATTTTAGGGGTATTAGGGTATACACATATACGAAAAGACTTTGGAGAAAAAGTAGGAATATTATTTTCATTTTTAGTGTATTTCCTACCAGTTATATGTATCTATAGTCAAGAGATTCGAATGTATTCATTAGCATACTTATTAGTAACAATCATGTCTATATATGCATATAGATTTTACAAATCAATAAAAGATAAAAAAGCAATACAAGAACAAAACAAAAACTTGATAATATTTGCTATATTTAGTATATTATCATGTTATACACATTATTATGCTCTAGCAACAGCGGGACTTATGAATTTTATAATATTTATATTTTTAATTAAAAATGTATTAAAAACTAGAAAACAAAAAGATTTAAGTAAAGAAGACAAAAAAGAGATGGCAAAACCATTAAAAAAATTTATAATAATAGCAATTATTCAAGTAATATTGTATATTCCATGGTTACTATTTTTAATAGAGCAAATGACACGTGTAGGTGGAGGATTTTGGATTCAGTTAAATTTAAATACTTTAATAGAAGTACCAAGTTTTCAATTTAGAGTACAAACAGATTCTACTATTAATGTTACAGCAATTATTTCATTAATAGTATCCATATTATTATATATTTACATAGGGTACAGAATATATAAAGCAAAGAAAAATAAAGAAGAAGTTTTGCCAGCTATCATAGCTATTATCATATATATAACAGTAATAGTAGCAGTTTTAATCATATCATTAATAGGAAGTCCAATATTGGTAGGAAGATATTTGCTAACATTGACAGGTCTATACATTTTTGTTTTTGCTTTTTTCATGGCAAAAGAAGAAAAAAAATGGGTAACCAAAATGATATGTGTAGTAATATTAATCCTAAGTTTTATTGGAAACTATACTGCTATAAAGAATAATTATGATATAACAAACCAAGAAGTAATGCAGTTTATGGAAGAAAATATACAAAAAGATGATATTATCATATACAATGAAATAGGCGTACGGAGGAGTATTGGCTTCATATTTTCCAGATAATAAACAATACTTCTATAACCAATGGAATTGGGATGTAGAAGAAGCATATAAAGCATATGCACCAGCAATGGAAACTGTATATAGTTATGAGGAAGTATTAAATGATTATCAAGGAAGAGTATGGGTTGTAGGAACAGCAGGAAGTAATATATATAAGGAGGTACCAGCAGAAAACATGAATATAATAATAGAAGCAAAAGAATATAAAATAGCATATCAAAATTGTAGTTATCAATTTACACTATTTGAAAAAAAGTAGAATAAAAGATAAAGGAATTTAGAGAATGAAGGAAAATAAGAATGCAAAAGCATTAATCATGAATATTGTTATTTTTACGATTTTAGCCATTGCTATATATTTAGCATATCAATTTTATCAAAGTAATAATTTTAATGAGTTTATACGAAGTGAAGCAAAATTAAATACCTCAGAATTTAAAAGGGATAAAGAAGTAAAATATTCTAATAGGAATAGCTATAAAATAACATCAAATGAATTTAATGACGCAATGTTCTCAAAAGAGGTACAAGTAGAAAAGAATACGCCATATAAAGTAACTTGTATGATAAAAACAAAAGGTGTTGAAGCAGATAAAAATGCTTCTAGCATAGGTGCACAAATTTCTATTTCGAATACAGTAGAAAGGTCTGTTGCTATTAGCGGAGATAGTGATTGGCAGAAAGTAGAATTTATATTTAACTCTAAAAATAGAGATATGGTAGATATTGTTTTTCGATTAGGAGGAACAGAAGGATATGCAAAAGGGGAAGCATGGTTTTCTGATTTTAAAATAGAAGAAGGACAAGTGGAAGAAGATAGTGAATGGAATTTTGCTTGTTTTATCTTTGAAAATACAAGTGTTGAGGTGGACCATAAAGATATTGATATACAGGTAACCAGTACAGATATTACAGATATACGTAACACAATCGAACGATTTGAAATTTCTTGTAGTCAGTTATCAGAAGGAAAAATGACAGCTGATTGTGATATATATGAAATACAAGAACCAATTACATCTTTATCTTATGATGATGAATTTGGATATTATGTTGCACCAGAAGATATAGAAAAACAAATTAAAGATATTATAAATCAACATAATTATGACCATATTTTTGCTGTTGTCAGATTAGGAAATGAAGAATACGAAGATGATATAGAAATTAAAGATTGGATAGGTCTTGGGGCAATGGACTATTATGGAATTGGATTTTCAAATATTCGATTACCAAATAGTTCAAAAAGTTATATATATAAGTATGATGTTAATGTTAATCAATTTCCAGAAGAAGTATTTTTGCATGAATTTTTACATTCATTGGAAAGAACATCAAAAGAATATGGGTGTACCATACCAGCATTGCATGATTATAAAGAATATGGATATGAGAATGAATATTTAATAGGACAAAAACAATGGTATAAAGATTATATGAATCAAAAGATATATACATCAAATGGATATATCGGTTTGCCAAGTGAAGTATATACATTAAAACCTGCCAAACAATCAAATTTTGAATATGCATATGAATTAGAAGTTTATAAAGAACCACAAAATATAATTGAAGAAATAAGAGGAATCTTTGAAAATCTATTTAGGAATATAGGACTAATCCTAGCAAAAATATAGTTAAAGTAATAAAATTAGGAGGAAACATGAAAGTATCAGAATTTAATTATGAATTACCAGAAGAATTAATTGCACAAACACCAATAGAAAAAAGAGATGAATCTAGATTAATGGTCTTAGATAGAGAGGAACAAACAATAGAGCATAAAACATTTAAAGATATTATTGACTATCTAGAACCAGGAGATTGCTTGGTTAGAAATAATACAAAAGTTATACCAGCAAGGATTTATGGAAAAAAAGAAACAGGTGCTAAAGTAGAGTTTTTATTACTAAAAAATATAGAAGGTGATGTTTGGGAAAGTATTGTAAGACCAGGGAATAAACTTCATGTTGGTACAAAAGTAATTTTTGGAGATGGCGTATTGACAGCTGAAATATTAGAAATTATGCCAGGAGGAACAAGAAAAGTAAAGTTTACATACCAAGGTATTTTTAATGAAATTTTAGATAAAATTGGGTTAATGCCATTACCACCATATATTCATGAAGAATTAAAAGACAATGATAGATATCAAACAGTTTATGCTAAATATAAAGGTTCAGCAGCAGCACCAACAGCAGGATTACATTTCACACCAGAATTATTAAAAAAGATAGAAGAAAAAGGTGTTAAAATTGCTAATGTGACATTACATGTTGGAATCGGAACTTTTAGACCTGTCAAAGAAGAAAATGTAGAAAATCATAAAATGCATACAGAACATTTTTATATTAAACAAGAAGATGTTGACAAAATTAATGAAACAAAACGAAACGGAAAAAGAGTTATTGCAGTTGGGACAACTTCTTGTAGAGTATTAGAAACCATTGCAGATGAAAATGGTTTTGTAAAAGAGACAGAAACAGATACCAGTATTTTTATTTATCCAGGATATCATTTTAAATGTTTAGATGCATTAATTACCAATTTTCACTTGCCACAATCAACATTATTGATGTTGGTTTCAGCATTAGCTGGAAAAGAATATATACTAAAGGCATATAATGAAGCAGTTAAAGAAAAATATCGATTTTTTAGTTTTGGAGATGCAATGTTTATTCAATAAAACAAGTATGAATTTTTTTATTATGCATATTTGGAGGAATAACTTATGGAAAATAAGAAAATACTGATTTACGAATATCAGTTAGATGTCAATAGAATAAATCAATGCATTTCTGCAAAGAAAGAATTCACAAATTTAGACATAGAAATTGAAGTTCAAAAAATTTTAAAAGAAAATAATATCAATTATGAAAATGAATTCATTGAATATTGGGAAGGTGTACAAAATTTAGGTAGAGGTAGTGAATATCACATAAAAGTTCAAATTTATATTGATTCTAAAGATGAAAGAAAAGCAAAAAAACTTTTAAAGGGATATTTAAATAGAGAGAAAAAATTTACTGCATTAGACACAAATTCAGCAACATCTTATTTTAGTGAAAAATATAAGAGAAGATTAAATAGAATTTTATTAGTATTTATTATGATAATCATTATCATTGTATTTTTGAATATATACTAAAGGCAATATTTGATTGCCAAAATGGTTCGTCCCATTTGGCGACTACAATTAGAGAAGGAGGAAACATGAAACCAGCAGTAACATATGAATTATTACATGAAGACAAACAAACAGGAGCAAGAAGAGGTGTTATTCACACACCTCATGGAGATATACAAACACCAGT
>CALXEX010000046.1 GCA_944387445.1 uncultured Clostridia bacterium
TCAATAGTATGCTTCCCAGGAATACTTTATAGAGGTGGAGCAGAACAAAAAATAAGAAAATATTTAGTAGATAATAATTTTATAGACTGCATTATACAATTACCAGACAATCTATTCTTTGGCACATCAATAGCAACATGTATAATGGTATTAAAGAAAAGTAAAAAAGATAATAGCACATTATTTATAGATGCAACAAATGAATGTGTTAAGGTAACAAATAATAATAAATTAACAGATGAAAATATAAATAATATTATAGAGATATTTAAAAATAGAGTAGATAAGGAACATATTGCAAAAATAGTATTGAATGAAGAAATTGCCAAAAATGATTATAATTTATCAGTTGCAACTTATGTAGAAAAAGAGGATACTAGAGAGAAAGTAGATATAGTACAATTAAATAATGAAATAGATGAAATAGTTGCAAGAGAGCAAATACTTCGTGATGAAATAAAGAAAATCATATCAGAAATTGAGGTTCAGTAGATGAATAATAAATTAAGAATTCCATTTAATGCGAAATTAAATGAAATAGATACAGAAGAACAAACTTATGGATGTAGAGCAAACAATCCAGATATTTGTGCAAATTGTTATTTACCCAATATATGTGCATTTAGTAGAGATGATAAGATTTGTAGAAAACCAACTCGTGCATGGAAAAAACAATTTCAAAAATTAAAAATGGAGAATAAATGATGAGTAAAATTGAAGAATTAATCAATAAATTATGCCCAAATGGTGTTAATTATAAGCCACTAGAAGAATTAGTAATAAAAAATCCTAAATCTAAAATAGGTGCAAGAATTGCTGAAAATATGCCTACAGGAAACATTCCTTTCTTTACAAGTGGAAAAAATACCTATTATATTAATGAGTTTTTAGTAGATGGTGAAAATATATTTGTAAATGATGGAGGTAATGCTGACTTTAAGTATTATTTAGGAAAATCAAATTATGCAGATCATGTTATATCTTTAAAGGCACAAAATATTAATGGAAGATTTCTTTTTCATTGCCTTATGCGAATGAAGGATTTCGTAAATGAAAACTATTTTCGTGGTTCAGGAATAAAGAATATTAATAAAAAGGGATTCTTTTCAATGTTGCTTCCTGTACCTCCGTTGGAGGTACAATGCGAAATTGTCCATATTTTGGACGATTTCACATTACTTTCAGCAGAGCTGAAAGCTAGACAAAAACAATATGAATATTATAGAGATAAATTATTAACTTTTGGTAAAGAGATACCTAGAAAAAAACTAATAGAAGTATCTAATATTTCACGAGGAAAGAGAGTAACAAAAAAGGATTTGGATGATAATGAGAAATATCCTGTGTTTCAAAATAGTCTTGCACCAATGGGATATTATAAAGAATATAATTATGAAAAGAACAAAACTTATGTAATTAGTGCAGGTGCTGCAGGAGAGATTGGATATTGTAAAGAGAATTTTTGGGCAGCAGATGATTGCTTAATTATATATAATTTAAAAGGATTATTAGATAAATATGTTTATTATTATCTAATGTTAAAGCAAGATTATATTCGTTCAAATGTCAGAAAAGCCAGCATACCACGTTTATCAAGAAATATAATTGAAAATATAGAAATTCCAATACCTTCTGTAGAGAAACAAGAAGAAATTATCAATATTTTAGATAAACTATACAATCTATGCAATGACATATCAGAAGGACTACCTGCTGAAATAGAGGCAAGACAAAAACAATATGAATATTATAGAGATAAATTATTAACATTTAAAGAATTAGTAAATGAGGGATTATAGATGAATAAATATAATGTAGTAATGGAAACAAGTAATTCTACTGTTGTAGCAGAATATGAACCATTAAAAAGAAAGTCGGATAGTTATCAAAGTGAAGCTGTACTTGAAAAAGAATTTATAAGAATGCTAACTGAACAGGGATATGATTATTTAGAAATCCATGAGCAAGATGCTTTAGTTAAAAATCTTCGTAAGCAATTAGAATTATTAAATGATTATAAATTTACTGAAAGCGAATGGGAAAGATTTTTTAATAATAATATAGCAAATAATAATGATGGTATTGTAGAGAAAACAAGAAAAATCCAAGAAGATTATATTCAAGTATTAAAGAAAGATGATGGAACAAGCAAAAACATTTATCTTTTAGATAAAAAGAATATTCATAACAACAGATTACAAGTCATAAATCAGTATGTTGAAAATAATGGGAACTATGATAATAGATATGATGTTACTATTCTTGTAAATGGAATTCCTTTAGTTCATGTTGAATTAAAAAGAAGAGGTATTGCTTTAAAAGAAGCATTCAATCAAATAAATAGATATCAAAGAGACAGTTTTTGGGCAGGTAGTGGACTTTATGAATATATACAAATATTTGTTATATCAAATGGAACAAATACAAAATACTATTCAAACACAACAAGAGAAAGTCATATAAAAGAGCAATCACAAACTAGAAATAAAAGTAAAAAAACAAGTAATAGCTTTGAATTTACAAGTTATTGGGCAGATGCAAATAATAAAGTAATAAATGATTTAGTTGATTTTACTAGAACTTTTTTATCAAAACATACTATTTTGAATGTATTAACAAAATATTGTGTATTTACTTCTGAAGAACTTTTATTAGTAATGAGACCTTATCAAATTGTCGCAACAGAAAGAATACTTAATAAAATAGAAGTATCTACAAATTATAAAAAGATGGGAACCATTGAAGCAGGAGGATATATCTGGCATACAACAGGTTCTGGTAAAACACTAACATCTTTTAAAACAGCACAACTTGCAACTAATTTAGATTATATTGATAAAGTATTATTTGTAGTAGATAGAAAAGATTTAGATTATCAAACAATGAGAGAATATGATAGATTTGAAAAAGGTGCTGCAAATGGAAATAGAAGTACAAAAATACTTCAAAAACAATTAGAAGATACAACTTCAAAAATAATTGTTACAACTATCCAAAAATTAAGTGAATTTGTAAAAAGAAATCCAAGTCATCCAGTATTTCAAAGGCACATTGTTTTAATATTTGACGAATGTCATCGTTCTCAATTTGGTGATATGCACAAAATGATAGTTAAGAACTTTAAAAATTATCATTTATTTGGATTTACAGGAACACCGATATTTGCTAAAAACGCTACTAATAAGTCTAATCCTGATTTTTGCACAACTGAGCAAGCTTTTGGAGATAAATTACATACATATACAATAGTTGATGCCATAAATGATGGAAATGTACTTCCATTTAGAATTGATTATATAAATACAATTAAGAAAAAAGAAGGAATGACTGACAAAGAAGTACAAGCTATAAATACTGAAGAAGCTTTATCTTCTCATGAAAGAGTTAGCAATGTAGTAAGTTATATAATTGAACACTTTGACCAAAAAACAAAAAGAAATTCATTTTATGATTTAAAAGGACAAAGATTAAATGGCTTCAATTCAATGTTTGCTGTTAGCTCAATACCAATGGCAAAGAAATATTATTTAGAATTTAAAAAGCAATTAGAAGAAAAACATAAGGATTTGACTATTGCAACGATATATTCTTTTGCAGCAAATGAAGAAGAAACGGCAGATGGAATATTAGACGATGAGGGATTTGAAACAGAATTATTAGACCAAAGTTCAAGAGAGTTTTTAGATTCTGCAATAGATGAATATAATAAGAAATTTAAAACAAACTTTTCATCAGAAGGTAATGGCTTTCAAGATTATTATAAAGACTTATCAGATAGAGTTAAGAAGAGAGAAGTTGATTTGCTTATAGTTGTAAATATGTTTTTAACAGGTTTTGACGCTACAACATTAAATACATTATGGGTAGATAAAAACTTAAAACAACATGGACTAATACAAGCATATTCAAGAACTAATCGTATCTTAAACTCAGTAAAATCTTATGGTAATATAGTTTGTTTTAGAGATTTACAAGAACAAACCAATGATGCAATTGCATTATTTGGAGATAAGGATGCATCGGGCATAGTTTTATTAAAATCTTATGAAGATTATTATTATGGGTATGAAGATGATAAAGGTAAAAAACAAAAAGGATATGAAGAAAGAATAGCAGAGTTACTTCAAAAATATCCATTAGGAGAACAAGTAGTAGGAGAACAAGCTCAAAAAGACTTTATTGTTTCTATGGGAAATATTTTAAGACTTAAAAATATATTATCTTCATTTGATAGATTTGAAGGAAATGAAATACTTTCAGAAAGAGATTTCCAAGACTACATAGGAACTTATACAGATTTATATGAAGAATTTAAATCAAGAAAAGATAATGGAGAAGTAGAAAGTATAAAAGATGATGTAGTATTTGAGATGGAACTCGTAAAACAAGTTGAAGTAAATATTGATTATATATTAATGTTAGTTGCCAAATATCATCAATCAAATTGCACAGATAAAGAAATATTAGGTTCAATTGATAAAGCAATAAAATCAAGTTTAGCACTTCGTTCTAAAAAAGAACTTATTGAAACATTTATATCAAAAATAAATACAAATACAGATGTAATGAATGATTGGACTAAATTCGTTAAAGAACAAGAAGAAATTGATCTAAGAAATTTAATTGAAGAAGAAAACTTAAATGATGAAGAAACAAGGAAATTTATAGATAATGCATTTAGAGATGGACAAGTTAAAACAACAGGGACAGATATTGAAAAAATATTACCACCAATGAGAAGATTCGGCGGAGGTAATAGAGCAGAAAAAAAAGAATCAATAATTGAGAAAATAAAGAAATTCTTTGAAAAATATTTTGGAATTTGGAACTCAGATAATAATGAAGACACTATAGTATATGATATTACAGAAGAAGATACTGAAAGTTTATCAATGGTAGCTGAAGAAGGAGAAGAATATAAGCATAAATAAAAAGAAATGTTTCTATGTGTAAAATTTATTACAGAAATAGAGGATTGAATTATTTATATTCACGATAGAAAATTAGAAGAAAAATATAAATTTAATAAAGTTATTAGAACATTATTAAAGTGTTTTTTATAAAATACATAGATTTTAGTGGAGGGAAAAAATGATAAAACAATTAAACTTTATACATTATAGAAAATTGAAAAATATAGAAATAGAATTTTCTAAAGGTGTAAATATAATTTCAGGAACAAATGGTACATGTAAAACTTCAATATTACATTTAATCAGTAATTCTTTTCAAGAGCCAATAGGAGTAAAATGTATGACACCTATAAGAGGATTAAATAATTGTACTAATCCTAAAATTGAAACACTTACAAAAGGTGATAAAAAATATGCTAATCCAGCAATAGGGACACCAGGAATTTTATATAGTGCAGAGTATTTTGAAGGGAAAAAATTAGAATTTAGAAGAAAAAATGATAAATCTTTGGAAGAAGAAAAAAAGAGGTTTAGAATTATTCCTAAATATTCTAGGGGATCAGGAGAAAAATTACCATCTGTACCTGTAATTTATTTAGGTTTATCAAGATTAATATCTTCTGGAGAAATAGATGATATTGATTTTATAAAGAAAAGAGATAGCTTGCCAAAAGAATATCATACTGAAATAGCTGAATTATATAAAGAGCTTACTAAACAAGAAATTAATATAGATTCCTATAAAACTATGCAATTTGAAAAAATAAAAACGAGAGCAGAATTTACAACAAATGAAGAAGGCATCGATTCGAATACTATATCAGATGGACAAGATAATATACATATTATCTTAACCGCATTGGTTTGTTTAAAATATTATTTTAATGAAACTAATAAAGATAGTATTTTATTAATTGATGAAGCTGACTCAACATTGCATCCTGACTTACAGTTAAAGTTATTAAAAATATTTAAACGATTTAGTAATAATTATAACATTCAAATAGTTTTTACTACTCATAGTTTAGATTTTCTCGAAGAAGGAATAAAAAGAGAAGAGTATAATGTTATTTATTTAGATGATGATATTGAAAAAGTTAAAGTATTAAAAGACGAAAAATTGGATATATATAATATAAAGACTAGATTATATTCAAAATCTATGGAGGATATGTTGAGAGATAAGTATATACCAGTTTATACTGAAGATAAAGAAGCAAGATTATTCTTAGAAATGATTTTAAATTATTATGCTGATAAAAATGAAGAATTTTCTAAGGTACGTAATTATTTTTATTTAGCGGATTCATATTTAGGATGTGATAACCTATGCAAACTCTTTAAAGATAAAGTATGTCAAAAACAATTTTTAAATTGTATAGGAGTTGTTGATGGAGATAAAAAATTAGATAAAAAGGATATAAATAATAACTTGCTCAAGTTACCAGGAAATACGAGCATCGAAAAATTAGTATTTGACTATTCCGATAAATTATTTGAAGATAAAGTAGAAGAATTTTGGGATAATGATAGTGTATTTGAAAAAGGTTTTACTAGAGTATATTATAGAGATAATATAAAACCAGATATAGAAGATATAAAGATTAAATTAAAGGACACCGATAAAGAAGAAAGAGAATTAAATAAAACTTGTTTTAATAAGCCAAATAACTTTGAATTCTTTAAATTGGTTCTTAAATATTGGATTAATCATAGTGATAATAAAGAAGAATTAGAACAGCTTTATACTGGAATTTGTATTTTATATATGAAAACATCAGAAATGAACGGTATAAATAGAAAATTATTAAAAAAAGTGGATAAAGAAGCTGGCCAAATATAAAATTTTATGCTATATTAGTATAAAAGGAGGAACATATGATAAATACACCATCACCATTAAGATATCCTGGTGGAAAAACAATACTTTATGAAAAAGTTAAAAATATTATTAATAAAAATGTAAATAATAATTGTACTTATATAGAACCTTTTGCAGGAGGATGTGGATTAGCATTAAAACTATTATTTAATAATAATGTAGAACGAATAATAATAAATGATTATGATTATGCAATTTATTGTATATGGGATACTATTTTAAACAATATAGAAGAATATATTGAAAAGATCAGTAATATAACTGTAAATTTGGATGAGTGGAATAAACAACATGATATATATGAGAACAAGCAAAAATACGCAAAGATAGATATTGCTGTGGCCACTCTATTTTTAAATAGAACTAACATATCTGGAGTTATAAAAGGGGGGCCTATAGGAGGAAATAAACAAAATGGTAAATATAAAATAGATTGCAGATTTAATAAAGAAACATTAGTAGATAAGATAATTAAGATACATGAGTATAAGGACAAGATTGAATTATATAATATGGAAGCTAATGACTTTATCAGTAATGTTATATTAAATAGAGATGATAATGTATTTATATACCTTGATCCACCATATTTTCAAAAAGGTCCAATATTATATAAGAATTTTTTTAAGAAAGAAAATCATGAGAAATTGTCTAATGTTGTAAAGAGCAATTTAGAAAAATATAAATGGATAATTACATATGATAATAACGAAACCATTAAAGAAATGTACGATAAATATAAAATTGAAATATTTGACTTACCATATTCAGCTGGAAATAATAAAAAAGGTAAAGAAATTATGATTTATTCTAATATGTTAAAATAGCAAACAAAACCAGGCAAGAAAAATCAAAAAATATAGCCTGGTTTAATATTTATAATCATTTAAAGTGCAATTTTTGTATCATAAAGTGCAAAAATTGCACTTTTAATATTGATATTACATCTGATAATTGATATAATATATATGTGGGAGGTATTTCTAATGGATAAGAAAAAAGATTGGA
>CALXEX010000047.1 GCA_944387445.1 uncultured Clostridia bacterium
ATGGATGATGGATATACCAAAGAAGAACATAAAATGATAAATGAAACAAGAAAGATTTTAAATAGACCTGATTTACCAATAACTGCTACAACCGTTCGTGTACCTGTTTTGAACTGTCATAGCGAGTCTATCAATGTTGAATTTGAAAATGATTTTGACTTATATGATGTAAAACAATTATTACAAAATTATCCTGGCGTGATTGTTGTTGATGATATCGAAAAAAATTATTATCCAATTGCTACAAAAGCAGATGGCTATGATGAAGTTTTTGTTGGAAGAATTCGTAGAGATAATAGTGTGAAATATGGTCTGAATTTATGGGTTGTTGCAGATAACTTAAGAAAAGGTGCAGGAACTAATGCTATTCAAATTTTAGAAAATTTGATAATGGCTTAAAACTTGTTTTTTTATAATACCCAAAGAAGCTACTATACTTTAGTCTCATGAACAGACTAAAGCATAGTAGCTTCTTTGGGGTTAAATTTTCCAAATCATTTTCCCTATTTCAACTTTTTCTCAATTAAATCAGCAATTTCTTTTGCTCTTTTTGTTATATAGTCCTGATCTTCTCCTTCGATCATTACCCTAACTAATGGTTCTGTTCCTGATGGTCTAATAACCACCCTTCCATTTCCAGCAAATTCTTTTTCTACATCTTCAATTGCTTTTTTGATATCTTCATCTTTTTCATAATCATATTTTTTGTCTGCTTTTACTTTTGCATTGATTAATACTTGTGGATATAGTTTAATCATACTTGCTAATTCTGATGCTGTTTTATTTTCTTCTAATATGGTTTGAATTAACATTAAAGAAGTTAAGATACCGTCTCCTGTAGGATTATAATCTAACAAAATAACATGCCCTGATTGCTCTCCTCCTAAGTTATATCCTTCCTTTAACATTTCTTCTAATACATATCTATCTCCTACTTTTGTTTGTACCAATTGTAATCCGTTATTTTCAACATATTTGTTTAAGCCTAAATTGCTCATAATCGTTGCAACAATCGTATCTTTGCTTAATGCTCCTTTTTTTCTTAGGCTTGATGAAATAATTGCTAATAATTTGTCACCATCAATTTCATTTCCTTTTTCATCAATTGCTAAACATCTATCTCCATCACCATCATAGGCAATTCCTAAACTTAATTTGTTTTCTACAACAAATTTCTTTAAATTATCTAAATGTGTAGAACCACAATTTTCATTAATATTAATACCATCTGGTGTATTATTGATAATTCTATAATTAATACCTAAATCTTTAAATACCTTTTCTGCAACAACTGAAGTTGCTCCATTGGCTGTATCAATTCCTACAACAAAATCATCTTTTAAGTTTTTCTCCATTGAATCATCAAAATGTTTCCTAAAGAAATATATGTATTCATTTATTAAATCAAAACAATATTCAGCAGTACCAATTTTCTCGTTTTTTGCTGTTAATTCCTCTAATTTTCCTGAATCCATGACTTCTTCAATTTCTTCTTCCAAAGAATCTGGTATTTTCATTCCTTTATTACTAAAAAATTTAATTCCATTAAATTCAAAAGTATTGTGTGATGCAGATATCACAACACTTGCATCTGCTTTTAATTTTCTTGTTAAATAAGCAACAGCTGGTGTTGGAATAACGCCTAATAGTTTTACTTTTGCACCATAACTTAAAAAACCTGCTGTCATAGCACTTTCAATTAGTGTTCCTGAGATACGTGTGTCTCTACCAATTAAAATCGTTGGTGTATGGTCTGTATGTTTTGATAATACATATGCTCCTGCCTTTGCAACTTTATACACCAATTCTGGTGTTAATTCTGTATTAGCAATTCTTCTAATGCCATCTGTTCCAAAATATTTTCTCATTGTTCTAACTTCCTTTCTCCTGAAAATAAAATGTGTCTAAATTTTATTTTTCTTATGTGATTATTTTTAATGTATCATGATATCTTTCGTAATTTATTTCATTTAATGTTTTCCCACTTTCATTATATTATCCAAATACTAAAATGTTGCACTGAAAGATACCTGTTTATCATAAACATACTAACCAATGAATAAAACATCTATTATTTTTTAAAATTCATAATGATTTTTTCTTTTAATGTCAATTTAAAATCAAATGGTTCATCGATTTCAATCTTTTTATTATTTAATACAAGCTTAGGATTTTTAGTTGTTAATTCCTCTAATTTTTCTTCTCCAATAATATCGGCAATTTCATCTAAAATTTGTGGTATTTTTGGATAGATTGTATTTTGTCTATGCACATCAGACCCTAAAAAATGTATCATGTTATTTTCAAAAAATCTTCTAACGATCATTCGTGCCTTTTCTCCATATTGTCCTATAATGCTTCCATAATTTGCTTGCATTAATACACCTTTTTCTATTAAATCATAGATTAATTCTGGATCTTTTTGTACAAAACTATATCTTTCTGGATGTGCTAATATCGGAACTAGTTTATATTGAATCATATCATAAACAACATCATATAAATTCATTGGTTCTGCATTTAATGGTAATTCAACTAATACATAACTTGTATCATTAATAGTTGATGCTTTTCTCTTTTCTAATAATTCTATGATATTATCTGTAAAATAAATTTCATTTCCTAAGTATAAGTCTGTATGAATATTCTTTGTTTTTAAGTTTTCTAGTATGGCTTTTACCCATACTTCTCTTTCTGGTACATCTGTCTCATAATAGTTTTCCATGTAATGTGATGTAGATATTACTGCTTCAAATCCTGCTTTTTCTGCTTCTTTTATTAAATTGAATGTTTCTTCTATACTTCTTGAACCATCATCTATATTTGGTAATATATGTGAATGAAAGTCTATCATTTGTCTTTTGCTCCTTTTTTTGCTTCATTTATTTTATCGCACTCTATTAGTATACATTTATCTGTTAAATTTTGCAATATTTTTGTCGAATTTTCAGAAAAAAATAGGACTTTGAAAGTCCTATCTTTTTTATTTCTCTTTTTTCATTACTTTTATCAAACAATTAATATCTAATATAATTGATTAGTCTTTTAATTCTCCTTGCAAAATTTTCTATAATATACCCCCAGCTATATCTATATATTATATATATTATTTTATCTTTCATTCTTTTTATATTTTTCATATTAGCCTTCTCTTTACATATTTTGTCTTTTACAGCCTCATCTCTCCAATTAATCTTTAAAAATTCTGGATTTTTAAGAAAATTTGTTAAACATTTTTCTAAAGAATCTCTTACATCATCTTCTTTAAAAATCCCCGTCAAATTATAAAGTTTATTACTATTAAATTTTCTATCAAAAATCCTATCATATTCATATTGATAGTCCGGCTTTACTATTTTTGTTTCATATATATTGTCAACTAATTTAATTTTCATCTCTCTTCCTAATACTTTCTTAAAGGTATTAGCATATATTTCTAATATATCTTTCCAGTAAACAGCCTTAGTTGTTGTTATCTGATAAATTTCTCCTCTTCCTGAATCTCTATAACAGATATTAGCAATTTGCTTTGCTACATCATATCCATACGATAATGTAGTTTCTTTATCCAACAAATCTTTACTAAATACAACTGTTCTTCCATCTAAAGCTCTGAATAGCCATTTTTCTTTTTCATAGATTCCTAACTGTAGTTTTTGATAATTATATGTAATATATGGTCTAATGATTGTATAATTTTTCTTTTTCGTATTTTTTAATATATCTTCTTCTTTACATTTTAAAATAGCATAGTCATTGCTTTTTAAATATTTTTTATCATTAACTGTTTCTAACAGTCTTGGTGAATCCTCTGTGATTTCATCTACACTATCAGCATATACTCTACTTGAACTTGTAAAAATATAATTACCTGTTTTTTCTAATAATATTTCTATTCTATTTTTGAATAAATTCAAATTATTATACATCATAAAATCTACAATAATATCGAAGCTTTCCTTTAATACTTCCTTAATAAAGTTATCATTTAAAGCATTTCCTGTAATATATGTGATTCTATCTTTATTTTTTCTTTTTCTTCTTGTTGTTACAAAGACTTCATTATTGTCATCAGATAATATATTTGCTAAATCACTTCCAATGGCTCCTGTTCCACCTAATAACAATATTTTCATATAAGTTACGCTCCTTTTATTTTTTTAACAATATTTTTCACTTTGTTTTTTTGTTCCCTTGATAATTTTGAAGCAATAACTTCTTTTATTCCGGTCATTCCACCTATATGTTTACCAAGTATATACTTATTTTTATTAAATATTTCGTGAGTTTTCTCTGCATCTTGTTCCATATTGGTAAATACTTCTATAAATATTGGATGTTCAGAGTCTTTAACCGCTCTCTCTAAGGCTTTATCTATTTCCTCTTTTGTTTGTACTCCATAGTATTCATACCCTAAAGACTTTACCCATCCTTCAGCAGAATGATGATGTTCTGCGCTTATATAATCATTTATTGTAGATATTCTTTCTTTTCCCATAAAGAAATGAAATTCGGCCCCTCCTGAATTATTAATCATAATAATACGAATATTGTTGCTTACACTTCTTAAAGCTACTGCATTCATATCATAAAAGAAACTTAAATCTCCTATAAGTAGGTATGATTTTCTATCAGTTGCTGTAGCTTGTCCAACAAAGGTTGCCACGCATCCATCTATTCCTAAAGAACCTACATTGCTATAAGTATGAACATTACAAGGAATGTCAAATAATTGAGTTATTCTAGTACTATTTAATATTGCTAAATGTAATACTGAATTATCTGGTATCGTCTCCGCAAGCTTTTTACCTACATAAACATTTGAATATGGTAAATTTTCCATATCTAATAAATTTATTACTTCTTTCCATTCTGAATAATACTCATGTTCCTTTTGATTGTTTTCCATGTGTTTTATAATATTTTCAAAAAAATAACTTACTTTACACTCAAATATATCTGTCAAAGATTTATATGCATCTCTTACTTTTCCAGATGGATCAATATTCCATGTTTGTATATGTTTATAATTTTTCCTTAGAAATGGTTTTAGATTATATGCTGCTAAATTATTTCCAAGCGAAATAACTATATCTGGTAATAATTTATCATTCAGACCACCAATTTCAGATATTGGATATGTATTAATTTTCCCGTCACAATTTAAATTTGACAAATGCTCAGTAGCATAAATACAATTACATTTATTGAAGAATTCTGACATATTTTCCTTATCTTCTTTATCAAATAGAATATTTTGTCCCACAACTACCATTACTTTTTTCCCTTGTAATTTTTGAGAATATTGTTTCCAAACTTCTGATTGCATTGGTAGCTCTATTCTTGTTATTTTTCTTTCTTCTTTAAATTCATCTTCAAAAAATTCACCAGTATCCCCTACTACAGGAATATTAATTTGTACTGGTCCTTTTCCATGGTGATCCACTTCTAATAGAGCTTCATTAACTAGTCTATTACATAACCATTCATCTTCTGCATTTTTTACTACTGGCAAACTTACCATTTTTTTTACGACATCAGAAAACATATTTGTTTGTTCTATTTTTTGAGTTTCTAGTTGTCCCTGAAAGTACGGATTTTTATCTGCAGTAATTGCTATTATAGGAACATCTTGATAAAACGCTTCTGTTATTCCTGGTAAAAAATTACAAACTGCAGTCCCTGATGTACAAACACATGCAACTGGTACGTTTTTTTCTTGAGACAATCCCATAGCAAAATATGTATTGTTTCTTTCATCAACTACTGAATAACAATTAAAGAAATCATCGGTTTCTAATGAATGTATAATAGGTATATCACTTCCTCCAGGTGATAACACAACATCTTTTATGTTAAATTGTTTCAATAATTTAATTAATATTTGAACATTTTTAATGTTTGAGTATACAGCCATATTAACATCTCCTTTTTAAAATTTTATTTATAATTTTTATAATTTCATTTTTATTAATTAAGCTACAAGCAACAATGTTTATTACAAGCATAATAATATTTAAATAAAGATGATTATATACATATGTCAAATATGATAATGCAAATAAAATTGTAAATATTAAAATATTTTTATTTGATATCTTTATATCTACATATTTTTGAACATCTAAATATCTAATAATAAATAGTGCAAAAAATGCAAACAAAGTAGATAATGCTGCTGCATAAAGCCCAATCATCTTAATGAAAACAAAATTAATTACAATATTTATTATACTAGCTAATATAGTCGTACTAGCAATTTCTTTTGTTCTTCTTTTTGCTATGTAAATAGCACTTAAATTCGAGGAAAGCATATTAAACACCGATGCTATTATTAATATAGGAATATATTTATAAGCATCAATATAAGCCTCTTGTATAAGTAAAGGAAATGCAATAAACATTACACTAATAATTCCTAGACATAAACTACAAATTAAATTAAATATTGTATTAAATGCTTTTTTTAAGAAATCATCTTTATCGTTTATATACATTGATACAGATTCCATCCATGACATATTAAAAATTGTATATAAACTATTAATAATATTTGAAAACTTATTACTTACTGAATATATTCCATTTGCTGATGTATTAATCATAATTGTTATTAAAGTCCTATCAGAAGCATTTATTACCCACCATACAAGACCATTAGGAACTAATGGTAATGAGTATTTAACGATGTCAACTTGCGTAGATTTATCTATACTCTGTTTTGATATATATAAATATATTTTATTTCTGAAAAATAAGAATACACTTCCCAGTAAATTTGAAGATATTGTTGCAATAAAAAATGCAACTATTCACAAATTA
>CALXEX010000048.1 GCA_944387445.1 uncultured Clostridia bacterium
ATATGATTTGAATCACTTATTCAATTTTTATTATTTTTGTTTCACATCAATTGTAACACTACATTTTCAAAAATTTTTAGAAGATATATGATTCATGCGTTACTACTATAAAAACATAGTATTTATTTTTTATAGTAGTAACTCCATGTAATAAAATATGATCATTCTTATCCTAATTTCATCATAATTCTTCCTTCAAATTATATTTATTTATCATTTCTTTTGTTGCAAATCCATTATGCATATTTACCTTCTCTAAAAACACAATTCCATCTAGATGATTACATTCATGTTGAATATCTCTTGCCGTAAATCCATGAACTTGTTTGGTTATTTTTTCTCCTTGTTCATTATAATAGGTAACTTCTATATCATGATATCTCTCCACTTTTCCTCTAATAGATGGCACACTTAAACAACCTTCATACTCTGTATAGGTAGTTTCGGATAAATTTTTCCAAACTGGATTGATCATAATTGTTGTTGGGATATCCTCACAATCTTGATAAGTACATTTATCTTTTTCTACTTGTATAATGACAATCCTTTTATTCACACCTATTTGTGGAGCTGAAATTCCAAATCCACCTGTAAAATTCAAAGTCTCCTTCATATCTTCTATGATTTCTATGATAGATTTATCTATATGGTGTATATCTACTTCTTCAGATACTGTTGATAAAATAGGATCTCCAACTTCTCTTACCTTTAATACTTTTCCCATAGCATTCTCCTCATATAATAAATTTAAAGTTAATTTTACATCTGTTTGATTTCTTTTTTAATTATTTTTTACTTGAATATTTTATAATTCTATAAAGAATTCTATGTATTCATTATCATTTTTAACATAAATCTTCCCTTGATGCAACTCTATAATTTGTTTGGTTATAGCAAGTCCTAATCCTGCTCCACCAGTACTACTAGTTCTTGCATCATCTCCTCTATAAAATTTTTCAAATAGCTTATCCAATTTATATTGTGGAATTTTATCTCCTTTATTCCTAAATACAATCGATATTTTTCCTTCTTTTTCTTCTAACTGTATTTCTATTGTCGTATTTTCATAACTATAATTAATGGCATTTTTTAATAAGTTATCAAATGCCCTTGCTAGTTTATCTCCATCTCCAACATACATGACCTTGTCAACAGATTTCAAATCACATTTAAGATTTCTTTTTTCTAACATTGGATAACATTCATCAATCACTTGTTTTAAAAGATATACTAAATTCATTTCTTGTTTATTAATTGGCATTTTTTGTAAATTATATCTTGTAATATCAAAAAATTGATTGGTTAAATCTTCTACTCGTAATGCTTTATCTAATGCAATTTTGATATACTTTTCTTGCAATTCCTTTGATATTTGTTTTTCATCTTTTAATAATGTTAAATATCCAATAATGGAAGTTAACGGTGTTTTTAGATCATGTGCCATATACACAATTAAATCATTTTTCTTTTGTTCAGCTTCTCTTTCATTCTTTTTGGTTACTATATAATCATATTTGATTTCATTGATTTTATCTGAAAATTGGTTCATTTCACTTGGTAATTTAATGGTTTCATTATCTTCTTTTAATATCAAGTCTAAAGCATTATATACTTCTTGCGTACCATTTACATATTTTGAAATAAAGCGATAAATAACAACCGCCATAACAATACCAATATATATATATATAACGATATTTCTGTTATTTACAATCCAGGAATACAATTCATAATTTAAACTCTCTACCGCAAGAGATATTCCATTTTCCAAAAATAAAGCAACTATAAAATATACAATCATAGAAATGATATAGGCAACAATTAAATTTGTCATTAATGTTATGCTTAATCTAATTTTTCTTTTCGTTAAATCATTCATTTTCAATTTTATATCCAACTCCCCATACTGTTTTTATAAATTTCGGATGTTTGGTGTCTTCATTTAGTTTTTCTCTGATTCTTCTAATATGCACCATAACTGTATTATTACTATCTAAATATTTTTCTTTCCATACCTTTTCAAATAATTCTTCTGAAGGAATTACTTTTCCTCTATTTTCTGCTAAGTATAACAATATTTCAAATTCCATTGGTGTGAAATCAATTTCTTTATCATATAATAAGCATTTGTGTTTATCTTTATCAATGACTAATCCATTAATTTCAATTATATGATTGGATGTATTTTCTCCATTGTATAATGTATATCTTCTTAATGCTGATTTTACTCTTGCCACCAACTCTAACGGATTGAAGGGTTTGGTGATATAGTCATCTGCTCCCAACGTTAATCCTTTTATTTTATCATTATCTTCTATTTTAGCAGTTAGCATAATGACAGGAAATTTAAGTCCTTTTTCACGAATATATCTACAAATTTCAAATCCATCTTTTCCTTCAATCATCACATCTAAAATAGCAACATCTATTTTTTGTGTATCTATACAGTTGATTGCTTCTTCTGATGTATAAAATTTATATATCTGATAATTTTCATTTTGTAGATACAATTCTACTAAATCTGCAATTTCTTTTTCATCATCTAATACTAAAATATTCATTTCTATAATTCCTTTCTTAAGCTACAAATTGTATTGGCAAAGAATTAAATTTTGGTAACAAAATTTTGTTTTTTCCTTTACCGCATTATACCATATATTTATTTCTTTTTTTAGAATGTAAGAAAAAGTTAAGAATTTGTTAATCCTTTCTTAAAGTTCTTTTAGCATTTATTTTATAGAATATATTTGCAATAACTATTGACTTTAAAACATTTATTTAAATTTAGTACAGAAAGAAGGATCAAACATGAAAAGAAAATTAAGTAGAAAAAGATTAAATAAAAAAAGATTCATTTTATCTTTACTTTTATTATCAATTATTTTTTATTTATATGTGAATTCTCATGATATTTCTGTTGAAAATACCAAGTTTATATCTTCTTTGCAAAATGATTCTGAATATGATGTCATTAAACAAGACACCAACTCTAATTATGATGGTATAGGTCAACAAAAAGTAAAACATAAAGATGGGTATTTTACCACTTTTACAACAGAAGAAAATCATCAAAAAACCTATTTAGAATATAAACAAAATGGAGATGCTTCTTGGAGCAACAACACTTACTGGGGAGATACGATGGATAAAAATGGTTGTGGTATAACCGTTATGTCGATTATCTTAAGTGGTTATAACAAAAATTACACTCCTGAAGATTTACGACAAAAATATTATCCAGTTATGGATTATGAACAATTTCCAAGTGAATTGGCTTCTACCTTTGGAATCCAAAATTCTGGTTTTTACTATGATTCTGACCATTTATCAAATACGGCTATTGAAGAACATCTACTTACTAATAGACCAATCATTGTTTGTGTTTGGAACCAACCTCATAATAATCGTTGGACGACTGCTTCTCATTATATGGCTCTTCTTGCTACTGATGGAAAGGGAATGGTTTATGTTTCTAATCCGAACGGATTGGAAAATGATAGTAAGAGTTCTGGTTGGTATGATATAAATGGAATTACGCCTTATCTTGCAAAGGCAATTTATATTGAGGAATATTGAATCCTCTTTTTCTTAATGATATAATTCTTATGGATAAAATAATTTATAGGAGGACTATTATGTATAAAAAAATAACTAAAAATGATAAAGTAACTAGAAAAATTACAGATGTACATTCGGCCGATAATTATTTAACAAAAGAAACTACAAAAAATATTAGTTTGGCCATAAATAAATTAGATGGAAAATTGGATTTGGTTAAAACTGTTAATGAAAGAGTATTTTATTTTATCAGTGCAGATGTTAATTTTATCATTGATAATGAAAAAATACATTTTGAAGATGGCGATGTACTATATTTATCCAAAGATACTAATTATTCTGCTACGGGAAAATTTGAAGCAGTTGTTATTAATTCTCCTGCTTTTGGAGTAATAAAAGAATAAAATATCATTTTTATATAATTTATACAATTCTACCATCTGTAAACTAATAGTCGAGAAAACTAAACTGATTATTGGTTTACTTCTTTTATGAAATATCGTAACATTGAATTATACGAAAATACGGATATTATTAGGTTAAAACCTCATTATCTTTTTACATTTTTACAACCTAACTTATCCCTAGGAAAGGAATGTGATGAATTATGAAAAGTATTGGAGAAACAATTGCTTATTTAAGAAAAGAAAAGGGCATGACCCAAAATGAATTAGCTGAAAAAATGAATGTTACAGATAAGGCTGTTTCAAAATGGGAACGAGATTTATCTTGCCCAGATATTAACACTATTTCAAAATTAGCAGATATATTGGACGTATCTGTTGAAGAATTATTGAAAGCAAAAAAGAAAGAGAATTCTAATACAAAAATGAAAGATTTAATAAATTTAATTTTTAAAGCAGTTGCTTTAGCAATGGGAATTGCTGTTGTGGTATTAAATATATTAAATCAAATAGACGTAAAGTCATCTATCCTTATGTTAGGAATTGGTGTTGCCTGTATTGTCATTTATTTGTTAGATAATAAGGAAACATAACTCGGAGGTCTATCCTTCGAGATTTTTTTATCTTCTTCAGGGATATCATATCTCTAGCACTATTATTCTATGTTTGTATAATTTTGAACTCTATTCATAATTTAATAGCATTATAAAATGGTTTAATTTGCAATTTTATGTAAATTAGTGTATAATTAAAATATTCATGAAGTGCATGATAAAAACATACTATAACAAGGAGGATTTTTTATGAGTATTACAATTAAAATGTTTCAGACAGCAATGGAAACATATGGAGCAGAACGGTCATCTGGTCGTATAATTGCTGGCAACGGCCTTCCTGTGCCGGGGTTCATCGTTTCAGGTATTACTTTTGTCCATTCTGGAACGAATTATATCGTTACCATAGGAAAAGAAGTGCCTGAAGAAATTCTGGAGCGTGCTATGGCAGAATTCGGAGAAACCTCTCCTGGTAATGAAAACTTCTGGTGGGGTGGAATACATTCTCTTAAAGGTATTCTGACACTATCAGCAATGCTTGATGGAAAATACAGCAAAGGACTGGTCGATGAACTGACAAATGCAACTTATAAAAATTTACTTAGCTGTTCATCTATCCCTAATGTTGGTTTTCCTTTTCATGGCACACCAGGAATGGAAAGTCTTTACAAAGTACTCACAGAGTACAGCAACACTGTAAATCCTTTCGGAAACACAGATCTTAATCTCAAAGATCTCGATTTCAAAGAGCCGACGCAGTATTTAGACGATGTACAGGTGTCCCTGGCATCGCAGAAAGGCAGAAATCCTTATAAAAGGTTAATTCTGTCCACCAATTCATCTAAGGCAACATTTGCGGAAGATGAAAAAGGTTGGTTCTATGATACCTATGTTTCTCAGGGCAATGGATATATCGGCATGGGGCATTACTATTTTAACGGAATTAGTCGTCCAGTCGATGAAGTTGTCCGACTTCATTATAAAGTAAATAAGGACAACTATGATCCTCATCCTGACGATATCGATCTGAGGATCAGTCTAAAAACAGGGTTATCTTGGAATTTCCATGAAAAGCAGGCAGAACCTGCCACAAATGAGCAAATCGAAATTATGATTACTCATTTAAAAATAAGCATCGAGGAGATAAGAAAAGATATTCTTTGTAAGATGACTACCTAATCTTATTTCTGAAGTTATGTATGAATTTTACACCACAGTTTTTGATTAAAGACTGTGGTGTTTTTATGTTTTAAATGAATTTTTTAGCATTTATGGCACATAATAGCCCAAAAACAATTTAAGGAGCTTGTAAAAAGCTCCTTTTTCTGGTCGAGGTGAGGAGAATTTACTTTTGAAAATTGCTTATTTTCTAGCACTTCGACATTTTTTAAATGTAATTTGAATGCAGTAAATAAATTTTATTGAAAAATTTTTTAAATTTCTGTATAATAACTTTAAATAAAAATTATAAAAGGCGAGTGGGAATATGAAAATTAAATGTTTAAAATGTAATGATATAATTGAATCTTTAAGTGTTCACGATTATAAAAAATGTAAATGTGGAGCATGTTCAATTGA
>CALXEX010000049.1 GCA_944387445.1 uncultured Clostridia bacterium
TATACTTAGTGCTTTTGTTTTTCTATATTTTTTTAAATTTTTATGTCTATTTTTCCCCAGATTATTTAACTCATATATCTATAATTCTCTTCTACCTTCTAAAGCCTTTGTCAATGTAATTTCATCTGTATACTCTAGATCACCACCTACTGGTATTCCATGTGCTATTCTTGTTACTTTGATTCCTAAAGGTTTGATTAATTTTGATAAATACATGGCTGTTGCTTCCCCTTCCACTCTTGGATTGGTAGCAAGAATCACTTCTTTTACAGTTCCATCCATTAGTCTTGCTAATAATTCTTTTATCTTTATATCATCTGGCCCCACACCATTCATTGGAGAAATGGAACCATGTAACACATGATAAACACCTTTAAATTCATGTGTTTTTTCCATCGCAATCACATCTCTTACATCTTCTACAACACAAATAGAAGATGTATCTCTTTTTGGATTACTACAAATTGGACAAGGGTCTGTATCAGAAATATTATAACATATACTACAATATTTTAAATTCTTTTTTGCTTCTAAAATGGAATTGACAAATTCTTTTGTCTCCTCTTCTGAACTATTTAGGATATAAAAAGCAAGTCTTGCAGCTGTTTTATGTCCAATACTTGGCAATTTTTCAAAACTTTCTATCAATTTTTCAATTGATGGTGAATATAATGACATTTTGTACCTCCATTGCATTTGTTTATATTTCTAGTTGTTGTTTATGAAATAGGAATAGTTAATTTTTTCTATTCCACAAAAAAAGAGATTATTCGGAAAACCCTATAATCCCTTTTATTTTTTACATAAATCCTGGTATATTAAATTTTCCTAATTGATCAGCTTGTGCACTATCTACTTGTCTTAATGCTTCATTAACACATGTTAAGATTAAATCTTGTAACATTTCAACATCATCAGGATCAACAACATCTTTTTGGATTTTAATTTCTTTAATCAATTTTTGTCCTGATACTTTTACAGATATTGCTCCCCCTCCTGCTGTTGCTTCAAATTCTTTACTTTCTAATTCTGCTTGAGATTTTTCCATATCCTCTTGCATTTTTTTTGCTTGTTTCATTAAGTTGTTCATATTCATTCCGCCGAATCCTCCCATTCCTCCTGGGAATCCACCTCTTTTTGACATAATTTCACATTCCTTTCTTTTATAAAATAACGTTTTATATTTAACTTTTTTATGATTACTCCATCTAAAATATTTTTTATTCTTTTACAATATCAAGTAAGCAATCAAACAAACATAACTTATACCAATGAAATTTCAAATATTTCTATTCTATTACATGAAATGGTATATCTGATTCATTTGCAATACTTTTGATGTTAGGCTCTTTTGTTTCTCCTACATTTCCTACATTTGTAATATATTTTATATTCATTGGCTTTCCTGAAGCCATAGAAACCAAATTTGTTAATTCTTTTATATTTTCTTGTTTTTCTAGCACAGTTTTTCCAAATGAAGTTAAACCATTCGGAAATTCTATCCCTACGGTCATATCATTAATTTCTCTTGCTCTTGTATTCATTAAGTTTGTATATAACACAATTTTTCCATTTTGCTTTAGGTCTCTTACAATTTGTGGCCAATATTCTTCTACTTTATTAGAATAAGTTGATGTTTCCATTTTCTTTGGACTATTTCCTGTCTTTTTCTCATTTTTTGGTGTAGTCTGTGTTGTATTTCCAGATGATATATTATATGCCATTTTCACTTCTGCATTTACTGGTTGTTGTCTATAACTGCTTATATTTCCACTATGATTTCTTAAATAGTTTTCAATTTTAGTCACTCTTTGCTCTAAGTCACTACTATTGTTTTGAATAGATAACTTACTACAAAGCTTAATGATTCCTGCTTGAAATATAATGCTTTTTTGTGTAGAAAATTTCATTTCATTTTCTAATTCAGAAAGTGCATACACAAAATTGATTAATCTCTCTTTTTCTGCCATTTCTGAAATTTCTTTTAATTTTGCTATTTCTTCTTCACTATATAATTCTACATGATTTGTCGCTTTATATAATAAAATATCTTTTACATATTTAATCATTTCCCATAATAAGTTGGAAATATCTTTTCCTTCCTCTAAGACTTTATTTGCTGTTACTAAAGCTTTATCTACATCATATTGTATAATCGCTTCTACAATATCATGAACATATACCATTTTCGGAATTCCAACTAAGTCTTTTATCTTATCTTCATTGATTTGATTTTCACCATCTTGGATACATCTTTCCAAAATAGATAACGCATCCCTCATCGCTCCTTCTGATAAAGTAGCAATAATCTGCATTGCTTCTTTGGTGATTTCTATATTACTTTCTTTACAAACAATCTCTAACCTTTTGATAATATCTTCATTTGATATTTTTTTAAAATCAAATCTCTGACATCTAGATAAAATGGTTGCTGGTAATTTTTGAGGTTCTGTTGTTGCTAATATAAATTTTACATGTTCAGGTGGCTCTTCTAATGTTTTTAATAAAGCATTAAATGCCCCTGTTGATAACATATGTACCTCATCAATAATATATACTCTGTATTTTGCTTTTGTTGGCAAAAAGTTAACTTCTTCTCTGATACTTCTGATATCTTCTACACTATTGTTAGATGCTGCATCCATTTCTACAATATCTGTTAACGAACCTGAAATGGCCCCTTTGCAAATCTCGCATTCATTACATGGTTCTCCATCTTTTGGATTTAAGCAGTTAATCGCTCTTGCTAATATTTTGGCAGCAGATGTTTTTCCTGTACCTCTTCCACCATTAAATAAATACGCATGCCCTACTCGATTGGCTATAATCTGATTTTTTAATGTTCTGGTTATATGTTCTTGCCCCACCATTTCTGAAAAATTTAATGGTCTAAATTTTCTATAAAGCGCTGTGTACCCCATAATTATCACATCCTTTATATCTTGCCGTACAATATAAAAAATGGTCCTACTATTTAATCTCTCTATGGAAAGTATACCACATAAAGATAAACTACTTATTGCTGCTTCCTTCCGGACCTGACAAGATTCATAGGTCTTTATTGGATACTCTCCATACAAAGATTAAATAATATACCATTTGTATTATATACTGATTTTTCTATTTAATCAAGTGTTATTTTAGAATAAGTTCAATTCTTCTCGTGTTAGTTGTGAATTCTTTTAAACACAACATCTTGTAAATCTGTAATCTCTGTAGAAGTACTTCCTTCTTCGATTACATTCCCTATTGGTAACTCTGTTTTTATTTCTGCTTGATACTCTTTCCCACTTTCTAATGTAATTGTCAAATGAAATGTCAAATTGATTTTTAAATCTTCTTCTGCAATTCCTGCCTTTTTCAACAATTCACTATGATTAATTTCTTCTTCATCAGATTGATATTTTGTCACATAATTATTAGAACATCTAAAGGCAATAATACCACCTTGATTGCTAATTTTTAAGCTTTTCAAATCTGATTCTACATCACCTGTATATTCCAAACTTTGTATGATATCTTCATCTTTATATTGAAATATCACATTTTCTGCCTCTGCATTTGGTTTATACAATTTAATATTATCTGTGTTTTTCGCTTCTATTTGAAAATTATCTACACGAACAGATTTAATAATTTCTGTTTTGTCATATGCATCATTTTTATCAATATATAGATAAATATCATTTGATTGGTGTACATCAAATGACCATCTTGTATTTGTCCCGCCATCATCTATGCCCTCTTGCGTACTGATAATAGCAATTTTGCTTAAATTAAATGGCATATTGGTTTCGCCCTCTACATGATATCTTAAAACTAGCATGCCAACGATAAATAAGATAACCACAATAATGATGATAATCATACAAATATGAAAACTTTTTGTTTTGGTTAATTTTTTTATATTATCAATCATATTTTCCTCCTGATCAATGTTGATATATTATACAGCATTTTTTATACTTCGTCAAACTTCCTAATTTTCAAATCACTCAAGTACTAGTCATCTACTTTTATATTATATATTTCTATTTTTTGATTCTCGTAATTCTTTAAAAAAATCCTTTAAAATTTTTTCACAATCGTTTTTTAATATGCCTGTTTTGACTTCTACTTTATGATTAAATGGATAATCTGCCAATAAATTTAAAACTGAACCACATGCACCTGTTTTTTCATCTAAAGTACCTATGTATAATTTCTTAATCCTAGCATTGATGATTGCTCCTGCACACATACTACATGGTTCTAATGTTACATACATTTCACAATCTAGTAATCTCCAAGAATCTAGCTTTTTGCTTGCTTTTTGTATAGCTATCATTTCTGCATGTTTTGTCGTATCTTTTTTTGTTTCTTTTACATTATGCCCTCTGCTAATTATTTTTCCATCTTTTACAATTACACATCCTACAGGAACTTCTAATTTATCATATGCTTTTTTTGCTTCTTTTAGAGCTTCTTGCATAAATTTTTCTTCCATTGTTCTCTCCGTTTCTTATCATATTCTATATAATTAATATATTTATCTTATTATGTTTTACATTTTCTTTCGTTTTCTAATTGTATTTTATTATAAATTTTATCTTTTGTCTAGAACTTCTTTATGTTCGGTTATCTATTATATACAAAAATCTTTATATCTGCTTTTGCAATCAAAAAGCGAGAAATCGAATTTTACAAAATCCAATCTCTCGCTTTTTTGATTTACTTAAGTATGAAGTATTCATCAAAGAACCTCCATGAAACAGGACTTTGACAAATAAGCTTTTCATCTTTTTTTCCTTCTCTGACTTCGAGAATTACTCCTCCCCTCTCTATGTGGGCATAGAAATTGAAGTCTTTATTTTCGATGATCTCTTCTATAAGATCACCCCATTCCTCATCCTCGAAATCTATCCAATTGTACTCAACTGGTTTACGTTGAGTATCGAGACTGTTCTTCACCCTTTCTTTTATTTCTAATTCTTTTCTTTTATCTACTCTGAATACAATCCTTAGTATCCAGTAGACAAGAAGAGTTATTACAGCTACTCGTGCTAAAACAACGCAGTCAAATTTACCTATTTGTGATAGGATAAAATTTCCTATCACAAATACCAATATACTTATTAACCAAGCCATTCTATTGGCCTCTTTTGATGTATAGCTTAATTTATTCCGCTTCATACATTCCTCCTTATAAAACTTTGAAAAATTTTTTGAAATAGAATCCATTGCTTATGGCATCTTCGTAAACTGTTTTACCACTTTTGTCGGTGCATTTAATGATAATTTCATTACAATCAATTCTTGCATAAAATTTACACCCTACATTTTCTAAGATGTCCATAAGCATCTCCATTGGCCTTTCAGAATTTGCATTCTGAAGACTTATTTCTTTAAATTCTGTTTCAGACAGCATTTCCTTCATCTCGGCTTTGATCTTGCGATTTTGTTCCTTCCGCATTTCTTCCTCACCGCCTAAAAGGAAAAATATGAAAAGATAGAGAAGTATTGCAAGTATTAGAAGTAGTGTATACCCCCCTATCCTACTATAGATATCGGCTGTACTTATACCACCTTTCTCTACCAGACCAACAATATCCCAGATAATCATACCAAAGAAAATACATGTGCTAATGATGGATGCTATTATTTTTACCTTTTTTACTGTTGATTCTCCTTTTCTCCGTTTCCTTTTCATCTGTTCATTCCTCCTACTTAACAAATTTTTGTTTATAAGTTACTAATATTATTGGCATTTAGCCAATTGGTGTGCCTAGAGGGACTCGAACCCCCATCGGTCGCTTAGGAGGCGACTGCTCTATCCTGCTGAGCTATAAGCACATATACAAGAAATATTATATTATATAAAAGCCCAAAAATCAATATTTTTATTTATGATAATTTTTTGCTCCTGTTGTTGTGTCAATGATGTGAAACAAAATTATATAAAAATTTATTCTATATAACTAAATTGCACAATTAACCATGC
>CALXEX010000050.1 GCA_944387445.1 uncultured Clostridia bacterium
GTTCCTGATTTAGGGTTTGGCATTAATCCTTTTGGTCCTAATACTTTTCCTAATCTTCCTACAACACCCATCATATCAGGAGTTGCAACAACTACATCATAATCAAACCAGTTATCATTTTGGATTTTTGGTATTAATTCTTCTGCTCCAACATAATCAGCACCTGCTTTTTGAGCTTCTTCTGCTTTTGGACCTTTTGCAAATACTAAAACTTTTTGTGTTTTACCTGTACCATTTGGAAGTACAACTGTACCTCTTACTTGTTGGTCAGCATGTTTTGAATCAACACCTAATTTAACATGTAGTTCTACTGTTTCATCAAATTTTGCTTTTGGCATTTTTTCAATGATATCTAGTGCTTCTTTGATATCATATTCTTTTGTTTTGTCAACTAATTTTACACTTTCTGCATATCTTTTTGACATTTTCATTTTTTTACCTCCTTTGGTATTAGCGAGCTATGCTCTCCCAATTAATTTATTTTATTTTAATTATATTGAAAACTTTTATATTTTTAAACCTTTATCTTTTAAAACAAATCAAAAGTAGTGTATTGTTCATTTTTGTATGATTTGTCAAGATGAAGGCGTAGGATGGTACGTCGAATTTTGACAAATTGTACAAAAATGTGCAAGATGTTGCTTTTCATTTGTTTTGTTTTATTCTGTAACAACAACACCCATAGATCTAGCAGTACCTTCAACCATACTCATAGCTGTTTCTAATGATGCTGCATTTAAATCTGGCATTTTTTGTTCAGCAATTTCTTTTACTTGTGCTTTTGTTATTTTAGCAACTTTTTCTTTATTTGGTTTTCCTGAACCTTTTTGAATGTTAATTGCTTTTTTGATTAAAACTGCAACTGGTGGTACTTTTGTAATAAAATCAAATGATTTATCCTTATATACAGTAATAACAACTGGTATGATCATTCCAGGTTGATTTGCAGTTCTGTCATTAAATTCTTTAACAAATTGCATGATGTTAACACCACTTGAACCTAAAGCTGGACCTACTGGTGGAGCTGGTGTTGCTTTTCCTGCCTCTATTTGTAATTTAATAATATTTGTAACTTCTTTTTCTGCCATTGTAATGGCACCTCCTTCTATTATTGTCAGGGGACACACCTTACCTTTGGGTCATTTCCACTCTGGGCTAAGGAATGTCCCCTCCCCTTGTGATTGACTGTTGACCCTTGCTAAGTTCTATCCTCTTTATTTCTTTATTTTATTTTTTGAACTTGTGAGAATTCTAGTTCAACTGGTGTTTCTCTACCAAACATTGAAACTAAAACTTTTACCTTATGTTTCTCTTTATTTATTTCTTTTACTGTTCCTGTAAATCCTTCGAAAGGACCATTCATAACTTGCACTTGTTCATCAACATCATAATCAACATTGATAGAAACATCTTCAAATCCCATATTACGAATCTCTTCTTCTGTTAGTGGAATTGGATCTGTTCCTGAACCTACAAATCCTGTAACCCCTCTTGTATTTCTAACGATATACCAAGATTGTTCTGTTACAATCATTTTAATTAGTACATATCCTGGAAAAACTTTTTTTAGATTTACTTTTCTTTTTCCATCTTTTATTTCAATTTGTTCTTCCATTGGTACTATGATATCAAAGAAATAATCTTCAAGTTCTCTATTTTTTATTGTTTTTTCTAAGTCTTTTTTTACTTTGTTTTCATACCCTGAATATGTATGCACAACATACCATCTAGGCATCATATCATAATCCTTTTGAGACATATATTAAAGCCTCCTTATAAAATTATTCTACACTATTTTCAGTAGTAGCTTGACTTTCATCTACTGTATTTGTATCTGTTGTTTCCTCAGTAGTTGATTGATTTTCAGTATCTGTACTTTCAGTTGTGTTAGTATTATTTTCAGTATCTGTATTTTCAGTTGTATTACTACTATCTTCACTATCTGTAGCTTGCATTGTTTGAATAGATGATTTTATTTTATCTACTCCATATTTATTTAATGATTCAAAAGCTAAATCTAATATAAAGACAATGATAGCCGTGATTAAAACAATTGTTATAACTGCAACTGTATTATTAATCAATTGTTTTGGTGTAGGCCAAATTACTTTTTTTAATTCTGCTTTTAATCCCTTAAAAAAACTTTTCTTATTTTTGTTATCTTTGCTACTATTTTCTTTATTCGTAACCTTTTTTTCTTTTTTAGCCATTTTATATCCTCCTTAAAATAGCTTGTTCACTATTTAGTCTCTTTATGTGTCGTACGTTTTTTACAGAATTTACAGTATTTAACTAATTCTAATCTATCTGTGTTTTTTCTCTTATTCTTAGTTGTTGTATAATTTCTTCTTTTACATTCTGTACATTCTAATGTTATATTTTCTCTTGGACCTTTTGCTGCCATTTAAATACACCTCCGAATTTTACATTACTTTTTTAAACGATGTGAGCGTATGTCCGTAATATACATACGCTTAAATATTTTACCACCTTTTCCTTGATATGTCAATGAAATTTTCCACTTTTTTAGAGAATTTTTTAAATTTTTTTGATTATTTTTTTGATCTAAATTTCATCAAAAAAAGAAGAAATTTTTTCTTTCTTCTTTTTAATTTATTTCTTTTTCCTTTTATTTTTCTTCTTTTTTTGAACAGAAAAACCAAATTTTCCAAGTTTTTTTCCTAATGCATAATAATGACCATTTGCATAAGCAATTAAATCACATTTAGAAATATCAAAAGCACCCTTTTCATCTATGTATTGTTTATCTGCGTTAATTGCTAAAACATCTGCTACAAATACATGGTGACTTCCCATTTCTTGTATTTCCCTTACCTTACATTCCACAGAGACCGGGCTTTCTTGTATCATTGGGCATTTTACAAAATTTGCTTTTTCTTTAGTTAATTTCATTTCCTTGAATTTATCCACTTGACTACCTGTTTTTACACCACACCAATCAGTCGCTCTTACCAGATTCTTATTGGTCAAATTGATAACGAATTCTCCTTGTTCTTTTATTAAGTGATAAGAATATCTAGTAGGCCTAACAGCAATATATACTGTTGCTGGATTGGTATTCAATATACCTGTCCATGCAACAGTAATAATATTAGATTTTTCCATTGTCCCACAACTTACCATCACAACTGGTAAAGGATATAAAAAGGTTCCTGGTTTCCATGTTACTTTATTTCTCATATAAGTCTCCTTCTATGCTTTCTGGTGTTTTTCCTTTTTTTGTATTTTCCTTCATTCTCTCATTAAATTTCATAACAGCAACTAGCTCCTCTATATTCCTGAACTCTTGAAAATAATTACCATCTTTATCCATTAAAGCTTGTCCTAAATATCCATCATTATATCCTGTTCCCTCTATACTATCTTCTGATAAAAATGCATTTGCAACAAAATCATGATATTCTTCATTTTGAAGTTCTCCCGTTTTAGGATTTCGAGACAAATCTACCATATTCAAGTTTGTATATCTAACATCCCATTTTTTCTCTCCATCTACTGTTCTTGTGATTCTATATGCATCAATCTTTGCTACCTGATTAAAAGCATTTTGATATGTTAACTCACCAATTCTTTCAACTGTCACTGGAGTTCCATCTTCTCTCACAAGTGTTACTGATAATTTTCTTTTTTTATCTTTTTCTTGTTTTATTTTTTCTTTTTCACTAATATCAAATGATGTATATTTTATTAATCGAACAGAAGTTGAATTAGCTAATCTCATAATTTTTGGATTATTTGATTTTAAAATTTTATATTTTCTTCGTAACTCACTTTGTCTAATTCTTTCATTTGCCTGTCTCTCTAATTTGTCAAGCTCAGTATCATAAGCTTTTCGTAATTCTTTTGTTGCAACTTTAGCATATGCACTTTCAACTCTTTCTATTTCTCCTTCTAACATAGCAATTTTACCATCGATTCCTGCTTTTTTACGATAACTTTCTGCATCTTTTTTACCATCTAAAGAATCTAGTTCTTTTTGCAATTCTTTAATTTTATCTTTGCTCTCCTTTATTAGAGCATTCTTCATTTTAAGTAAATTTCTATCAATGCTTCTAGTATCTCCTTTTTCATCATCACACAACTTTCTTGACATCCATAAAATTTCATATGGATTTTCTGTAATTTTTCTATCCACTCTTGCTTTAGGATCTTCTATCTTTATGGCAAGATTTAATTTGTCATCATAAACTTCTCTTCTTGCCTGATCACAAATTTCTAGATAAGCACTCTCAACCAATGGGATTTCTTCATTTTTTAATTTGCTAATTCTTTTTTGTAATTCAAGTCTTGTTTTCTCATCTTTTGTTTGGTTGGATTTTTCTGCTAAAAGACTATATTCATTTTTTAATCTTCGTATAGTATCATTTTTCTTCTCTAATATAAATTTATCTTTATCTGCTTCTCCATGTATTCGAATAATATAATCTCTATTAGTTCCTACTATCTCATATGCATTTCTTTTTTCTTCCATAGTATCATTCCTTTCAACTCTCTATTTTTCAATATTTTTCAATTTTTTTCAATTTTTATTTATTATTATTTTTGTTTCTAAGCACTATCTTTATTATTATACCATAAATTGTCATAAAAAGCAAAAATCAGAAATTAATATACTATACAAATATACTAATTTCTAACTTTTCAATATATTAAATAAAAAAAATCTAGCAACAACCTATCTTCCCAGCAGGGTAACCCACAAGTATTTTCGGCACACTTAGGCTTGACTTCTGTGTTCGGAATGGGAACAGGTATTACCCTAAATGTCATCGTCACTAGAAAATTATTGTATGCATAGCACACTCAAAAATACATAGATGAAAAATAAGTTTTAAGATCTTTTCTCTCTTTTTTTAAATTGTGGTTAAGCCCTCGATTTATTAGTATTGGTCAGCTTAATACATTACTGCACTTACACCTCCAACCTATCAACCACATAGTCTACGTGGAATCTTACTACCTTACGGTATGGGATATCTTATCTTGGGGTGGGCTTCACACTTAGATG
>CALXEX010000051.1 GCA_944387445.1 uncultured Clostridia bacterium
GTGGTGTTGCAGGTGTAGCAGATATTACACAAGGTCTTCCAAGGGTTGAAGAGCTATTCGAAGCTAGAAAACCAAAAGGACTTGCAATCATCTCAGAAATTGAAGGTAAAGTAAAAATCAAAGAAACCAAAAAGAAAAAAGAAGTTATTGTTACAGGAAAAGATAATTCAAAATCTTATACAATTCCATTTGGTTCAAAAATGAAAGTAAAAGAAGGAGACATGGTAGAAGTAGGAGAACCATTAATCGAAGGTTCAATTAACCCAGCCGAAATCTTAACATTAAAAGGACCAGAAGGAGTATATGAGTACTTGATTTCAGAAGTACAAAAAGTATATAGAAACCAAGGTGTTGATATTAATGATAAACATATCGAAGTTATTGGTAGACAAATGCTTAAGAAAGTAAGAGTTGAAGATAATGCTGATACAGATATGTTCCCAGGTTCATTAATGGATATGTATGAATTTGAAGATAAAAATAATGAAGCAATTGCAGAAGGAAAGAGACCTGCAATCGGAAAAAGAGTATTACTTGGTATTACCAAAGCTGCTCTTGCAACAGATAGCTTCTTATCAGCAGCATCATTCCAAGAAACAACAAGAGTTCTTACTGATGCAGCTGTTAAAGGTAAGACAGACGATTTAATGGGATTAAAAGAAAATGTTATCATTGGTAAATTAATTCCAGCAGGAACAGGAATGCAAAAATATCAAAATATCCATATCAATACAGAAAAAGAATTAGAACAAGTAGCAGATACAGAAAATATGGAATAGAGCAATGGGACCATTGGGACCAGGTCCAAACAGACCTGGCCCTGATGGTCCCACTATTTTATTTGATGCATATGTTCAATGGTAGTATCTGTACCATCTGCAGTTCCTGTACATGGTTGGATGTAAGAAATATCAATATAAACTACAGGACGGACACCTCGATAGCTATTATATACATTTCCTCTGGAATCAAACAAATTGATACTAAACATAGTGCCTTCATATATTCCACGTAATCCAAAATCAACACGCCCTTCATAGGTATCATGATAGGAAGAGGCAAGCCAATATAAGTTTTCGGATGTATTTTGGAATAGCATATCATAGATAGTGGTACCAATCGTATCTATATAATCTGAACCAGAGTAAGCATAATAGGTGCTTTCAATAGTTGTATGACTATTTGTTGATAATGTTTTCCATTTTCCATCATCATAATATGTGAAGCGTGTATTTGTTGTTGAAGCAGATAATCCATTTGATGCACGATAACTTATAAATATTAGATTTTTGGTATATGTTACATTATTTTTATATTCATATATTTGTCCCTTTCCGGGTCGAGTTATTTCTGGATCATATCCTATTATTTTATTAGTATCATCTATTGTTATGCTTCTTGCGCCAGTTGCACCCTTTCCTTTTCCATATATTTCACAGATATCATTTAATTCTTTGACTCCCCATTCTGCACCCGTTTGTCCTCTTAAAAAAAAGTACTTATTTTCCGTTGTTTTTATAACATCTGCAGATATTAATAAAATTTGATTTGTGTCTTTATCTATATCCAATACCCTCCACCCATTTGTATTGGCTGATACGCTAAAGGTCTGGCTTGCATATCCATTTCCTTCTATCATATTTTCACTTGTGTCTGAGGTTGTTGAATTTGCATGATAAGTTCCTTGTGGTGAAGTATAGGTGGTTGTGATTTCTCCTCCATTTGTAGGGTCATAATTTACATAGTCTCCTATTTGAATGGAGTCTAGCAGATTTGTTGAATTTTCATTTAATGTATTTTGATATATTTGGTCAATATTCTCAACAGATTCTTCATATTCTTGCTGGATTTTATCAATTTCAGATATTTGTGATTGTTCTTTATTACTACTAGATACAAAAAGACTAAAAATAACAATCATAAAAAAGAGAATAGCTAACAAAACAAATAAGGTAATAGATGCATTTTCTGTGTTTAGGAATTTTTGAAACATAAAATCCTCCTCTGATGTCCTTAGTGATACCGAAAAAATAATAAAGTTAACGAAATCATTTAGACCAAAATATTAAGTATTTGTTTTACTACTCATATTTTGGTCTAAATGTTAACAATTTATTAAAATTTTTGAAAGAATTGATTGATTTTATTAAAAATAATGTGCAAAAAGCCTACTGATGGATATTGTATTGGGTTTGAAGTTGATGCTATAGTAGCTTTCTTTTTGGTTTTGAAAATAGCGTTAGGATTATATAATTCTCTTTTTTTTTCTTCCCTTTTTAAAAAATCATAGTTCATTTTTGCAAGGATTTTTTGTTTTTGTGCTGGAGTTGCCCAATAATTTCTAAAAAAATCAGCAAAGATAGATTCTGTTAGTGCTGACTTTTTTTGTTCTTCAAAGGTTTTTGTTTCATCAACAATATACTCATAATGCTTATCCATATGATTTAAAAGATAAAGAATTTTTTTGGATGGGATTTTTTTTACATCCTCGATTGGCATATATTTTAATAATTCAATTACTTCTTTATAGGCACAGGCATATTCTGCATTTATCATGTTTATTCAATCCTTTCTATAAATTAGGATAACTATCTTCACCGATTTCATCTTCATCTAACCTAGGATGAGGGTTTGAACTAGCTTCTAAAGTAGAGTTTTCTATTTCTGATAATCCATATAAGTTAGGTGTATTTGCAACTTGGTGATAGAAATTTTCCTTTTGTGCTTGTAAAATAGCTTCTTTTGTTAAACTACCTTGAACAATAGACTTTAAGACACATTTCATATTTTTTTGACATATATATTTATTTGTTGCAGTTAAATATTCTATAGCATCTTGAATATTTTCGTTTGTAGGTCTTCTAATTTGTCCATTTTCAAGTTTGAAAGATAGGTTATTTAGTAATTGATCAATATTTATTCTTTGTGCAAAAGCAGAAACAGTAGACAGCAATTTCTTTCTAATAGGAGGTGTACAATAAAAGTTTCCAATGTCAACTTTACAAGCTTTAAGAAAGTCTTGTAAGCCAACCCAAGCGTCATGTCCAGGATTATCAGTATCTTTTTGAGAAAACCATTGGTTTAAGGTCTCAATACTTACATTTCCTATACAAGGGAATTCAACACCATATGCATCTTCTTCCCTTCTAGATTCTGTGAATTCTGGAATGCCTATTTCAGAACCCATTTGTTCTAGAAGTTGTTTATAGTCATTTGGATCTAAATAACTTTTTGCTTTTAAGAAATCATAGGCATTAATTGAAGGAATTGTTTGAATAGATGCGTCTACAGTGGTTTTCCCAGATAATATGTCTGCAATCAAACTTTTCATAGCAGAAAGATATTTTTGTTGAACAGAAGCTTTCACTTTTAAAATTTGTTCCTTTAATTCAGGGTCTTCTTCTTCAAATCTAGCTAAAACATTTTCAAAAGCTTTAGGAGGATCAATCCTATAGCGACTGCAAAATCTAGGAATGGACGTATTTTCTTTAAGATACGCATCTACGAGTTTTCTATAATCATCTCTACCTTGCAATTTTAACCCGTTTGCTAAATGAAAATATTGTTTAGTTCCTTCATCTCCTTCCCAGAATGAAGTTTGTGATATTCCATTTGTTCCTAACATATCTATTGTATGTGGAATTTTATCAGATAAATAACGAGCTATCTTAGGTTGCATATCCAAAATTTCTTTTATAGGATCATCTTTTGTAAGATATTTTGCAAATTCTGGATGTTCTATGATGGCTTGCTTTTTTATATTTATAGGCATTTTATTCAATCTAATACAATGTTCGAAAGAAGAAGGATTATGTTCTTTTAAAAGTGCATAAAAGGTTTCAGGTGAAAGTCCACCATCTTCTTGTAAAAATTGAGATATTGAGCTAAAAGAATGAGCATCAATTTGTTTGATAAAGGTAATCTGGATTTCAAGATTTGTCTTAAAATTATTTTTTAAAAGTCTCCAGATTTGTATAGGGGATTTTCCAGCATCTATCAGCTTACAAATTACTTGTATATTTTCTGGGGTTTCAGAGAATAAATCATTTAATAAGTCAGTTTCGTCTTTTCGAAGTGGATTTTTGGCCATTTTATTTCCTCCTTATAAAGTATATTTTTGTAAAAATAACTTCTTAATAAAATTATACTATTCTATTATATTATAAATCTTGCATAGAAGCAAGCTTTTTTTGATAAAATTGTATTTAATTTATGATAAAATCACCTTAAAAGTTTAGAAACGAATATTTCACCCTAGATGTATAAAAATAGA
>CALXEX010000052.1 GCA_944387445.1 uncultured Clostridia bacterium
TTTTTGTATTTTCTTTTACTGTTTCTAATTCTTCTATGATTATCTTATCTAAGAGTTCTTCAATATAAGTTTCTAAATTATCTTTGGTTATCACTAGTTCTTTTAGTATATTTTCTTTTAGTTTTTTGCTATATTGCTTAAAAGATTGTTTGCTATTACTTACTTGATTTTTCTTATCTTCTATTTCTTTTAATTTTACATTTAAACTAGAAATTTCTTTTTCAATAGATACTTTCTTTATCTGTAATTCTTCTTTGCTTAAAAAGCCATCTAAAGCTAAATCTAATAGTTTGTCTTTCTTATTTTTAAGAAATTTTATCTCATTTATTATCTTCTTTTCTTTTTCTATATTTTCTCCTTCTTTTGAAAGTTCTAAATAAAATGACATTAATTCTTCTGCAATTTCTTCTTTATATATTTCGTATTTTTTAAAAACGATAAGCAAAATGCTATATAAATCTTCCTCCTTAAAACAAGCAGGTACACAGTTCTTTTTTCCTTTTTTGTGAAAGTCTCCACAATACCAATATACCACATCTTCTTTATCTTTGTAATGTCGTATTTTTCTTACAAAACCACATTTATGCTTTTTACAATATAATTTACCAGAAAGGGGATAGATGGTTTGATGTTTCTGGTACATTTTAGCTAATTTGCTCCTACTTAATAATTTTTGATTTGCCTTATCCCATAATTCTTCTGACACAATTGGAGGTACTTTTTCATAATCTTTAAATACTTTCCATTCTTGTTTTTTATAGAAATTTCTTTTCTTAGTTCTGTAATCTACAACAGTTGATAAACCTCCTGTATAATATCCTTTATATTTAGGATTTTGAATGATTTTCTTTAATGTATTTTGATGAATTACATTCCCATTTCGGTTATAATATCCTTGTTTGGCTAGTTCAATAGATAACTTCTTTAAACCTATTTTTTGATTATTTGCATATGTATTAAAAATTGTCCTAATTAATGGTGCTTCCATTTCATCTATTACAAGTTTTCCTTTTTCTTTTTTATAGCCCCAAATATTATTAGTTCCTAAAACAGTTCCTTTTTCAACTGCTCTTTTAAAACCAAATTTTGTTCTTTCAGATATTTTACGAACTTCATCTTGTGCCATACTAGACATGATTGTTAGCCTTAATTCTCCATCATTTGATGCAGTTATTATATTATCTGATAAAAAATAAACACATACATCATATTCTAATAATTTTCTAGTGTAAAATAAACTATCAATCGTATCACGAGAAAACCTTGAAACCTCTTTTGCTACAATTAAATCAAACTCATCTTTTTGGCTATTATCTATCATCTGCATAAACTGTTCTCTCTTTAATGATGTAGTTCCACTTATTCCTTCATCTACATATCCACGAATAAAAGTCCAATTAGCATTTTTCCTGATATAATTTTCAAAAAATGATACTTGGTTTTCTAAAGAATTGATTTGTTCTTCTTTTTCAGTTGATACTCTCGCATAATATACTACTCTTAAAGGTAAATCAAAAATCGTTTTTCCAGATAAGAGTTCTTGTTTCATTTCATATAATGTCATATAAATCTCCTTTCCTTTTTGCAATTAATACTTATTTTATTGTACTAAAATAAAAGAAATAAAGTAAATGTCAAAAAAATTCATTTTCTATTTTCCTCAAATATTAATTTATCAAGCTTTGTAGAAGTTTTTTCAAAAACATTTTTATCAATTATATTTTTTTCATATAATATTTTATTTACAACAGATTCTATTTTTAACTTAAGATATTTTTCATTCATAGCATAACCTCTTTAAATAGTTATTTGAAAAAAACTTGTACTATTACTAAATGTTCCTCTATTATATATACATACGTTTTCTCTTAAAAAATCTACCCAAATTAGAAAATTATTTAAATTTGTCTCTTATTATATATACAGTGATTTTCTTGTTAAAATTCTCCCTTTATTTTTATTAATTTATAAAATAACCAACTTTAATCATACTAAGAAGTGTTCTAAAAGTCTCCTTAACGCGACATCTAGCGATGTCGCTCCTATAACACCACACAGGTAAATAGGGATGGAAAGACGGAAATGTATTGAAACAAGTGTATTAGATAAAAAATAAAATGGAGCAAAAACTTATTCAAAAAAACTTCAATTTGCTCCATTTTATGAAACTATAATTTTATAAAAAATGTGCTATAGAAGTTAAAAAGACAATCTCTTTACTTTTGAAATGTATCATGCTATAATTAGGCTAGGTGAGAGAAAATGAAGATAATAAAAAGAGAACTATATTTTAAGCCAATAGGACAATTAACACAAAAAGAATTTGAATTATTATTTAATATGCCTATAGATATAAACGATGAAAATTTCAAAAAAATATTAGAACCAATTGCAGAATATAGTATTTCTGATATAAATATTGAAGAATATAAAATTAATGAATTAAATTTTAATACAGCATATTTATTAGGAATTATGACTACATTAAAGCAACAAATTCCAAAAACTTATATAATTGCATTATTTGGAGAATCAGGATGTGGAAAATCGCATTTAATTAACATTATTTCTTGGTTAAAACAAATGAATTCAGAAGAAATAAAAGAAGAAGATAGAGAAAAACTAGGTTTTGCTCCAAAACAATTTGAAAATGATGCAAAAATAAGAGAGTTCAAAGAAATGGCAGATTCGATAGCTATCATACAGAAAAAAACAACTAGACCTTCTAGAGATGGAAAGCAAAATAAACCTGAAATACAAGAAGGAATGACTTTAGAGGAAGTGCAGAAATGTGATTGGACATATACAATAACAGAAAATTTATATGGCTTTTCAAAAAAAGAAGTAGATGAAGCTTTAGAAAAAGGAAATGCTATCGTAATCGTAAATGATCCAGAATTAGCGATTATGAAACAATTAAAAGATACATATCCTACGCAATTAATACCTATACAAATTTTTAGAACTGCGACTGAAGAAGAATGGATAAATTTAATGCAAAAAAGTCATAGAACAAGTGACGAAATAGAAAAGAGAAGAAAGAATTTTGGAAATTCAATGCAAATGTATGATAAAATAGGAGATATAGAGTTTCCGGAAGTAATATTAAATTTACCAAAGCAGGGAGATACAAATAAGAACTTGCTATTACAATTACAGGGAATACTGAATAGACATGAACGTATACAATGTTGTGAAAACGATTATATAGAGAGGTAAGAATGGAATATATAGATATTTTAAACGAAAAAGGAGAATTCACGGGGAAAATAGCATCTAGAAATGATGTACATAAATATGGACTTTGGCACAAAGCAATACATATATTTTTGATTAATTCACAAAACGAGATATTAGTACAGAAAAGAACAGCTAACAAAGAAAAAAATCCAAATATGTGGGATATTTCTTGTGCAGGACATTTAAGTGCTGGAGATACAAGTATAGAAGGTGCAATCCGAGAATTTCGAGAAGAATTAGGTATTAAAATTGATAAATCAGATATAAAATTAATATATACAATTAAAAGGTCATATATACCCAAAGATAAATTTATAGAAAATGAAATACAAGATGTATATATATGTAAGAAAGATATCGATATAAATGATATTAAAGTACAAAAAGAAGAAGTTGCAGAAGTAAAATATATACCATTTGAAGTATATATAGAAAAGTTTTACAATAAAAGTAAAGGTTTTGTATATAGAGGGGAACAATATAAAAATGTTATAGAAATAATAAGTAATGAAATAAAACTTTAATAATATAAAAATGCTATAGTAAAAAATAGATAAATACATACATCACAAAATACACAATGTATCATTACATAGTCGAAACAGAACAAGAAGTTACAGTCTTGCTCTGTTTTTTTAATATAAAAAAGTATGTGTAGTTACGGTACACATACGAGTAAATGTTATCTTCAACCTGAACTAGGATATATTTTTATTGTATTTAAATAATAACACATTACTATTATGTCAATTAAAAATTTTACAAACCAGTGTTTTACAATGATTTTATACTATGTTGATATTAAGTTATTTTATAGGATTAATATTAAATGTATTAATTAAATTTTAAAATATACAATAAACTTTACTTTTATAAAGCTTGTGACACCACATTTATCAACATATTTCAAAACTACCATATTGTCATCACCATCTGTATGGGATTTGGATGTAATAGTGTTGGGGTAACAGGTTGTAGAATTATTGACTCACCTAGAGAAAGATTAATTGC
>CALXEX010000053.1 GCA_944387445.1 uncultured Clostridia bacterium
ACTTTTCAATGTACTATTTTACATTTTCTGGATAATGTTTTCATATTCTATTTTTTCATAGACTACTTTACACTACCTTATATTCTTATACATTTTGGTGGAGATGAGGAGAGTCGAACTCCTGTCCATAATACCTTCCAAATAAACTTCTACAAGTTTAGTTTATTTTTTATATTCATCTAACTTACACCAATAAACAGGTTTAAGTTAGATATAGCTTTTAAAATACCCACTACCTTCAAAGCAAAAGTAGCTTTGTTTCCTACTAATATGACACTTTATCTAAATGCGTAGGAACATCTAGGAAAGCGTAGCTGCAATTAGGCAGCTAAAGCATACTCATTATTATTTTCTGCGTTTATATTTAGTTTCCCGTTTTTTTAAGTGGCCAACGAGAATCCACTACTTGCTATCTATCCTTCTAGTATTATGTCGAAACCAAGTACATCCCCATGTACTTTTTTATTATACAATATTTAAATACTTTTATCAATAATCAAATTCTATTAATAATTGAAAATACTGTAATAGATATCACAATTATAATTTTTTGTTTATATTAAACGAGTAACGTTTCTTCTTGAATATATAAATCTTCTCATTACCATAATATTATTTTCAACAGTATAAAATGCAAAATAATTATTAATTTTTATTTTATACCAAATATATATATATCTTTATCACTTAATTTAAAAGACTTATAGCCTTGCGGATTATAGCTTCTTGTTATAATCTCTTTTTCTACTAATTGTAATAAATTTTCAGCAGCTATTTCGTTTTGCAATTCATTAACAATGTATTTGAATACACTTTCTATGTCTCTCTTAAAAGTTTCACTATACTCTATTTTAAAACTATTTTTGTCCATTAATTATCCCCCTTAAACTATCAAATACTTCTTCATGAGAGTAATATTTAGTATTAGGGTCATTAGCTTCTTTCTCCGCTTCTTCTAAAGCTTTCTCAAAATTAACATTTCCAAATTTTTCTTCCATTGCTCTATCAATTTCTAATTCTTCAATCATTTTAGAATATTTTTCTAAACTCATTACCACCATTGATCCATATCCATTTTTTGTTAAATATACTGCTTCATCTTCTTTTAAAACTAATTCCTCAATTTCAGGATATTTATTTCTTAAATCTGATACTGGTCTTATATTAATCATATCAATTCCCCATTTCAAAAACATTATCATTATTTTATCATTATTTTATCTTTCTTGCAATGTTTTATACAAATTTTATATGCATTTAACAAAAAAAGTTATAGATAAAAACTAATCTATAACTTCATATTACGAATTTTAATCTAATAATTGACATTGTTCTTTATACCAAGCTGGACTACAAACCATGATAATTTGACAATGTCCTTCCCAGAAATAGACTTCTTCTTTGTCAATTAAAATAACATCTCCTTGTTTAAAATCTATTTGTTCATCTCTTTTATGTATTGTTCCTTTTCCTTCTAGGATATAAGCCATTTCTTTACATTTTAAATTTGAGCAATATCCTTTTTCAGGATATCTTCCTTGTATGGTATTAATACAAAAATCCATATCTTTATCATTTAATTTTTTAGAATATTCTAGTAAATAGCTTGTGTCACTATTTATGACTTTTTGCGCTTCTTCCTTTTTTACAAATTTCATATTCATTCTCCTTTTTGGTATATATTTATTTTAATTTTAACATGTATAGCTTTCTTAAAAATCCATTAGATAATCTTGTTTCTTTTACAAATTTTAATCCAACTCTTTCAAGCGTTTTACAACTTCCTATATTATTTGGATGTGCCATTGAGATAATATAATCAAACCCTAATTCTTTTGCTAAATTTAATTCTAAAGTTTGAAGTTTTGTGGTAATACCATTTCCTCTATATTCTGGTAAAACTAAATTTCCTCCTAATTCACATACTTGATATTCTTCAAGTCCAAATTCTTTTTTAAAGTCTGCAAGCATCTCTTGTGAAACATATAATTGTGCCATTCCAGCAAGTTTATCTCCATCATAAGCACCATATAATGGGGCATAATTTTTTTCATCAAACATACTGTCATATTCCCATTGTTCATAAGGAATAAAATATTCTTTATCTTCTAATCCTCCTAGTACAGTTTCAATTAACTTAAATAATTGTTCCTTATCTTTTTCTTCAATCTTCTTATACACTAAATTCATTTTAAAACCTCCTTTAAATTTTTAGCATATGTTTTTAATTTTTGAAAACAGTTATATGCTTCTATGACTTCTTTGGAATTTTTGGAAATATATCCTCTTTCTTTCATACCTTCTGGTAAATCTGCAATTAAAATTTCTTGATCAATACCATCCCAACCTGCACCAACTATTTCTAATAGGTTTGGTTCCTTTTCTTTTATTTCATCATAATCCACAAATAATGTTTTGATATTGCTTTGCATATAAATTTTTAATGTTTTATTTTGCTTAAATTCTTTAATCTTATTCTTACTAAAGATAAAAATTCTTTCTACATTAACTCCTCTATTAGCTACTTCTAAGTTAATTTGTCTAAACTTCATTTCTTGTGGTTCTTCTGTCCATTCATCTTCTAACATGGTTGATGCACACCATAAATAAGATTCTTTATTTAAACTTCTAAAACAATGATTTAATGCTCTATAAAATTTTCCGATTTCTAAATTCTCTGTTCTTCCATTTTCTCCAAATTCAATTTTTCCACCATCTGTTTCGATAGCCATACCAGTTGTATTTTTTAGTCTAAGTAATAACTCAACAATATCTTCTTCGATTTCATGCTCGTTTATAATGCATTGTTTATCCATTGGTATGTCTAAAAGAAGTGTATTGATTCGCAATCCAATTTCTTTTCTAAATGTTTCTGCCAATTTCTTTTCTATTGGATTTCTTTTTGAATTCTTGTCGTCAATAATTAGTATACTTGACTCTGCATGTGATTTTTTTGCAAAATGGACAATGAAATTTTCCTCCATTTTATCCATATGATGTTTTGCAAAATAAATAAGTCCTTCATAATATCGAGATAAACTTTCTAAGTTGTCTCGTATTTCTTCAATTCCCCCATACTCTACAATATATCCCTCTTTTTCTAAACATTCTTTTAAATATGTATTCCAATTTTTGTTGCTATTAACTATCATTATTTTTTTAGGTATATGAATATATTTATAGATGTTACTTCTTCTATCTGAAGGTTTTAATGTATCTTCTGGAATTTCCCATACCATTCCATTCTTGACAGCTCCATGAATTCTATTTTCTTTGCATAGTTTGATAATTCTTCTTTCTGTTATTCCCCATATTTCGGAAAATTGTTTTGCTGTTAAATATCCCATTTCTTTTCTCCTTTTTGTATTGTTCTGAATTTAGAATAATATGTGTTGCATTTTTATATTATTCTATTTTCAGAATAATGTCAATAGTTTTTTGATATTTATTTAAAAAAATTATTTTTTTCTATATATGATATTTTAACAAATTTTAGAATTTTTCATATGATATTTCTAGGTGATGAAAATGAATATAGTTCCTACAAATGTTTTATACAATTCTTATCTGTTAAGACAAAATCTAATTTTATTAAATCATGCATATCCATTTTTAAATATTCAAATAGTTGGAAATAGTGTATTAGGTAAGCCTATCTATGTAATAAAATTAGGAAAAGGGCCAAATAAGGTCTTTTATTCTGGATCGATTCATGCTAATGAATCGATTACTTCTGTTTTATTAATGAAATTTATTGAAAATTATTGTGATGCTTATGTTTCTAACGGTTCTCTTTATGGATATCCTATAAAACAACTTTTTAACAGTTCTTCTATTTACATTATGCCTATGGTAAATCCTGATGGTGTTGATTTAGTCAATGGCTACATAAATCAAAATTCTACCGCTTGTCGAAATGCAGTTTCTATTAGCAATCGTTTTCCTGATATTCCATTTCCTTCTGGTTGGAAAGCCAATATTAATGGTGTGGACTTTTCTAACTTCCAACAGACCTTATTAATAAATCACCTTGACTGGCGATTATTATGTTTGTTTATCCTGTTTTCAAAATTTCTTCATATTCTATTTTTTCATTATTTATTGATATACTATCACTTATTATATTTAAAT
>CALXEX010000054.1 GCA_944387445.1 uncultured Clostridia bacterium
GGTCGCCCTGATCCTGCAAAATTGCTAAAAGCAATTTTGATGTGCAAGGAGCAAAACAAGGAGGTATTTTTGGAGAAAAAGAATATTTGAAGAAATCTGAAAACAAATATAAGAAACAATTGTCAAAACAAGCAAAGAAAGAGAAAGCTATAAATAAGTCGAATGCATCAAGTTTTCATTGGGAAGATGAAATATAAAATTATAGGATTTATAATTGAATATTATTATTTATTATGGTATATTATAGAAAATAAACAAGATTGGGGCAAAAAAATGAACTATAAAATAGATTTATCAGAACAAAATCAAAACTTGCTAATAAATGCAGATGTAAAAGTAGAAGACAGAGAATATTTTGCCGATGAAATAAAAAAGGATATTGCAGAAATAAGTAGTTATATAATGAGTAAAAGTAGTAAAAATGGTGATATTGCAAAAGCACAAACAGAAAATATGCCACTGATTAATGTTTTACAAAAGAATATTAGTTAAAAGGCTTTACAGATAACTAGTAAGTTATAGAGGAGATGTATAAAATGAAAATAGGAATAGATTTAGACGGAGTAGTAATTGATAGTGAAACAACATTTAGGACTTATGAAGAAATATATGATATGGATATTTTAAAACAAAATAATTTAGTTGATAGGACAGAACCAAAATTTCAAGCAAGATATAATTGGAATGCCGAACAACAAAAAGATTTTTGTAAAAGATATTTTTTACAAGTATCTAAGGAAAGTAATCTTATGTCTGGATTTATGGCTACTTATAATAGGTTGAAAAAGCAAGGTCATGAATTTGTTGTTATAACTGCTAGAGGACTTCTGCCAGACGGAACTTTCATGAAAGAAATGGAAGATGATGCCAAAAGAGTTTTAAATGAAAATGGTATATTATTTGATAAATATTATTGGGGGCAAAAAGATAAATTAGAAGTTTGTCTTAAAGAAAATATCGATATTATGATTGATGATGATTGGAAAATAATAAAAAATTATCAGATAATAGTGTTAAAACATTGTACTTTAGAGATACAAATTTAAAAAAACTAGAAGAAACAGAGTGTATTAGAGAAGTAAATAATTGGGGAGATATTTATAGAAAAATTAATTCATAACTTAGCAATAAATTTTGATGAGAGTGGTTATATTGATAATTATTCTCATTTATGATAAAGATGTATAGTATGAATTAAAAAGGTAGAGGACAAAGTTAGGAATAATGAAGGAAATCATATTACAGTAAATGAAATTATGAAAATTATGAAAGATAGAATTGGAGGAATATATGATACCAAATAAATTGAAAATAGGAGATACCATAGGAATTATATCTCCTTCTACACCAATTATGGAAGATAGAGAACAAGCATTAGATAAAGGAAGAAAATTATTAGAAGAGATAGGAATTAATAGTGTAAAAGGAAAATATGTCAATAAAAATACATTAGGGTATTCTGCGACAAAAGAGGAAAAAGCAGAAGATATAAACAATATGTTTTCAAATAAAAATATAAAAGGAGTGTTTTCCTCAAAAGGGGGAGAAAACAGTTTTACTTGTTTAGGATTAATTGACTATGAAAATATAAAGAAAAATCCTAAAATTGTATATGGGATTAGTGATGCAACTAATTATCTAAATGCCATATATGCTAAAACAGGATTAATTACATTTCATCAATCAGATGTAAAAAGTTTTTCTTTTATAGATAAAAATAGTTTTGAATTTCAAGATTTTAAGCGAAGATTAATTGATGGAGAAATAGGAAATATACATAAAAATTCTGAATGGAAATGTTTAAGAGATGGTATGACAGAAGGAATCATTGTTGGAGGAAATTTAGAATCATTAATCAATCTATTAAATACAGAATACATGCCAGATGTAACAGATAAAATTCTATTTTTAGAAGCATATGCTAGTTCTACACCATTAGAATTGGTGGATTGTTATGTATCAGTTTTAAAATATCATAAAGTGTTTGATAAAATAAAAGGACTATGGCTAGGACATTATCATGGAGACACTGAAAAGGTAAAGTTTGAAGATGTTGTTATGAACAATTTAAAAGAATACAAATTTCCAATCTTAAAATGTGATGATTTTGGACATGATTGTGAAGATATAGTAATTCCAATTGGTGGAAAAATCAGATTGGACGCAACTAATTGTAATGTAAAAATATTAGAAAAAATTGTAAATTAGAAAAAAACATAGGAAAAGTGTAGTTATGAATAAATATTATTTGGCATAATTGAAATATATAAATTTTTAGCATTAGCAAAAATTTATATTATTATAAAAAATTTATTGATGATAATATATATTTAAACACAAAATTGAGAGGAATGTTAGAATATGGAAGATGAGACAACAAAGGAAAGTGCTGAAGAAAAAGTAACTAGAATAATTGAGGAAAGTTATTTTGGAAATAATATAGAAAATCTAGCGAGAGTTCGTATGTTGAAATGTTCAGCAGTAAAAGACAAAAAAACAACAATTGCTACTTATGGAATAGCAACTTGTATTGGTTTAGCAATTGTAGCAACTGATAAAAACGGCGAAATTCATCGAATAGTTATGCATCATCCATATACTGGAGAAAGAGGTTTTGAAGATGCAATAGAGGAATATTTGAAATCATTAGAACCAATAACTAATCTAAAAGCAATGATATGCTCAATGAAAACTTTTACAGATTTTGATAATTTAGATGATTATGAGAAAGAAATATTAGATAAGATTAATAATATTTTTTCTTTTTATAAAAAAGAACATAAAAATTTTAATATTCCATTTCATAAATCATGGTATGTTAAGATTTCGCCTGAAGGAAATTTTGATTATGCTGATTCAGAAATGATTAAAGTTTATGAAAGATTAGAAAAAGAACAGGAAGAAAAATACAAACAAATGAATGATGAAGAAGAAAGATAACTTACAATTAATGGAGGTGGAATATGATAAAAATAGATAATTTTTATTTTGTTGTAGAAGACATAAATAAATCAATTAATTTTTATACAAAATTATTTGATAAAAAACCTACAAATACTACTGAAGATAGATGGGCAGATTGGGAAAATGAGGATAACAAGGTGTATTTTGGTATAATTTCTATTGAAGCAACAGGGGATAGAAGAATCATAGGTAATAATGGAGTGTTGGGCTTATATACTGATAATATAGATAAAGCATTTAATAAATGTAAAGAAATAGGTGCAAAAATTCTATATAAACCAGAAAAAATACCTAATAGTTTAGATAATTATACTTGTTTTGCAATTGAAGATTTAGATGGAAATAAAATAGAAATTTCATACTATGATAAGTAAAAATATAAATCGTAATGCAAAATAGTAATTTATTTAGTAACGATAAATAAAAAATGAAAGAGGATAAAAATGAATTTTTATAAATAAATAATAATTAAAAAAATTGTTACAAAATAAAAAATATATGCTATAATATATTGTAGAAATAAGGAGAATTCTAAAAAGATAGGAAGTGAAAGTTTTATGAAGAAGATACCAGAAAATATTAATAAGGTTATTAGTGAATTTATTACAGCAATAAATAATAAGTTTGGAGATAGAATAAAGAAAATCATTTTGTATGGATCTTATGCTAGAGGAGACTTTAATACAAGTTCAGATATAGATATTATGATTTTAACAAATTTTACAGATGATGAATTAGTACAATATAGAAGTGAAATCGTAGAATTGGCATATGATATTGAATGGAATAATAAGTTTGATATTCATTTATCACCATTAGTTAAGAATGTAGATAGATTTAATTATTGGTTAGAGGCATT
>CALXEX010000055.1 GCA_944387445.1 uncultured Clostridia bacterium
TTTCAATCCTCTTTTCATAAACATCACCCTTTTTACCTTTCATTTTACAATTTAATCTTGAAGATAACTTACTATTTTTGTTTCAATTGTTTTGTATGTATTTGCAAATAATTTTTATCTTCAATAATTACTTCTTTCTATTAAAAAATTGAATAATTTTATATTTTAATAAATTATCTGTTTTGTAATTACATTCTATAAATTCTTTACATTTATTTTTCATTCTCTTTCTTACTTCAACCTTAATTCTTGTTTTCTCATCTATAAAAGAATTTATTTCATCAAGAATTACATTAAAATCATATTTCTTTTTGTTCATTAATGTGAATTCGTTAATACCATTTTGAAACTCCATTGTTGTTGATATATAGTCTGGGAAATTTCTAACACAAAATGGTGATTTTCTAAACTTAAATTTTTCTATCCTGTCTTTTTCAAAGTATTTAATTTCATTATTTTCTTCATTGTCTTGTGGTAAAATGAAAATATTCTTTTTTTCTATAATTTTATCATTTATATTTAATTTATAGTCCATTTTTATTAGACTATAAGAAAAATACCACCAATCATTACAAATTCCATTATTAGAGAATTCAAAATTTATAACTAATTCATTATTATCTAACTTGCCAAATTCTATTTCTTGATATTTATCTTTTAATGGAAAAGCATTATATTCTTTTCGTGGCAAAATTCTCATTAAATCATCAGTTCTTTTTACAAGTCTGCAATTTCTTATTTCATTTTTTAATTCATTACTCTTTCTTAATAAATATATATATTTCTCTCTCCAATTAGTGAATTCGTTATTTTCATTAAAATTTTCTAGTATATTTACATCTATTTTTTTTCTTTTCAAATATTTCTTGAAATTTATAATATCCTCTTTATTTTGATAAATTAGTAAATTAACTATATCTTGATATTTTTGTATTATTCCTATTTTATAATTTTGACAGTATTCTTTTATTTTGGGCTCATATTGTTCTTCAAATAGTTTCTTATTTTGTTGTAATTCTTTATTGTTTTTTTCATGTTTTTTTTCAAGTTTTGGTAATTTATCGTCATATTCCTTAAATTTATTTTCATCATAATATTTACTTTTTAATAATTCTTTTTTATCTCTTAATTCATATTCTATTTTTCTTGAATTCTTTCCAACTGTATATGTTTTAGGATAACAATGATAATAATTAAATTTTGTATATCCATAGCCAAAATATTTTATAAAATTTTCGCAATCTTCTAATTCATAATTTAATAATTTGTCACTTGCTATAAATCCTGCTGGATTATTAAGATTTTCAAAAAATTCTTTATTTGCCTCTACAACAGTATTTATTTGATTAAATCCCAAAAAAGCAGGTAAATATTTTTTAAAATATTTTTGTTCCATTTTATCTAATAACTCTTGTATATTATCACTATTCTCTTCAATTTTCTCTAATACTATCATATGGAAATCTTTTAGAGTGCAACTATGATCGACCATATATTGAAAAATTTTACAGGTCTTATAATGTCCATCATAAAAATTATCTAATAATAGTTCTTTATAATAATTAAATTCCAATCTATTTAATGCCATAATTTCTTGTAAATGTTCTTTATATCTATTTTGGAAATTTCGATTTTTGCCATAGCCAGTTTGTCCAATGTATATTGGTATAACTTTATCATCATTGAAATTGTCAATATAAATCATATATATACCTATATTCTTATTGTCAGTATTATTGTTAATTTCTTCAATGTTTTTATCCTTTATTATTTTTTTTACTTTATTTTTTATTTCTTCAAACATAAATTTCTCCCATTTGTTTTTATTTTTTTAATTATAACATTAAAATAAAATAATTTACAACTTATTAACTTATTGATTTATTAATCTGATTATACAATTATCTTTATTAAACTTATCAAAAATATTGTTTATTTGAAATAATTTCTTTAGTCCATTTTTTAAAGTTATACTATTTTTAGATGAAATTCTATTACTTACAACAGCTAGGTTTATCATCAAACAAACATGATTGTATGTTTCACAATCTAATATATCACTTACAATATAATCAACTATTTCAAATTTAAAATATTTCTCTAATTTCCCTTTAAGTTCTTCAAATTCTTTTTTTCTTATTTCTATTTTTTTTATTTTTTCTACAACTTCTGATACATCATTGATTGTATAATTTTTTAAAAATTTTTCCATATTAATCATAACTCCTTTTAATCTTATAATAACATATTCTCTCAATTTATTGAATTATTTTAGCAAATTTTCTCTCAATTTGTTGAGAGGTTTTGAGTTTGTAGTTTGCTAAAATTAAAAAATAGGAAAGAAGGTGGAATTTAATATGGATTTTTCTGATTTAGTCGCCTTAAAAATAAAGGAATTAATGCAAGAACAAAATATTACTATTTATAAATTAGAAAATCTTTCTGGTGTATATAGTTCTACTATTGCAATGTTTTTAACAAGAAAGACAAAAACAATAAGACTAGAAAATTTATTGTATATATGTGAAGGTTTAGGAACTAATTTATCTGAATTTTTCGCAGATGAAAGATTTAAAGACGCTGAAGCTAAAGAATGGACAAAAAAGAAAAGTAATTGATAATTAATTATATGGCTAGTATTAATTTATCAATTACTTTTTTATTATTATATCCCTATTTATTTAGGTTATTTATATCATTATCTTTATGATTTATTATTTCAATTCCTAGTTTATCCTTTAGGATTTTTTCTATTTTTTTATTTTTATCAAGAAGTTCTTTAATTATCTTATAACAAGCATTTAATTCAATACTATTCATTTTTAATTTTTCTTCTAGTTCTTGATTTTTATTTAAAATTTGATTATTTTCTATTTGTAATTCTGAATAATATTTTTTAGCATTTTTAACTTTAGATAATTCTAGCAATAAATCATGATTTTGTTTTATTAAACTATTATTATATTTTAATATTGGATAAATCAATTTTTTATCTACATTATCTTTTGTAAAATCTTCATATTTATAAAAATCTTGAATATCTTTATAACTTATCATTTGTTCTTTTTGCTTGGTTAGATTTTCTTTTAATTGCTTTGTATTATAAAAGTTAGTTAATTTCTTCATGTCATCAGTAGATATATGCTCTCTATCTGTATTTTCTTTTCCTCTTTCTAAATCGAATCCTTTTTCAGTAATATATTTATAAAATTGGTTTTGCAATTTTTTATAACTATCTTTTCCTTTCCATAATTCACTTGCATATATTTTTCGTATATTATTTCCTTGTTTATCTTTTGCATTTACTACTGGTATATATACTAAGTGCATATGTGGAGTTTCTTCATCTAAATGAACAACAGCAGATAATATATTTTCTTTTCCAATTCCTTTGTATTCTGACATAAATTTAAAACATTCTTGAAAATATCTTTTTGTTTCTTTTTTACCTATTCCATTAAAAAATGTATTATCTGAAGTTAATATTACTTCACAGACATAAATGCTGTTTTTGTGTAGTTGTCCTTGAGATAAATTGTTTTCCTTTATTAATCTATTGTATTCTTTTAAATAAGTGTTTTCTTTTGGTAGTTTTAAATGATAATTTTGACTTGTTTTTGA
>CALXEX010000056.1 GCA_944387445.1 uncultured Clostridia bacterium
ATCCCATTGAGTATCTGTTATTAAATCTGAAAATGATATTGCTAAAATATATTTTTCTCCAAAATTAAATGCTGTTTTAAATCCAAATAAATATATAATAAACATACTTATTTCGTGGAATAACTCTACTGCATCATATTTTATACAATTTAATATATTTATTTGTATTTTTGTTCTTTTTACTAATCTAAATAGCATAATTGCAACAAATATATTGGAAATAATTGTTGTAATACCTGCAATTATTATCTGTTCTTTTGTTATAATACTTAATAAAATAAGGCTAGAAAAGTTTATTATATTAAATAAAAAACTATATTTATTAGCTCTCTTATTCTCATCTTCAAAATACAATTTACAAAGTGATAAATTTAGTAACAACTGCAAAAACATTTGAATAACGCCATACGTTCCAAATATTTTATATGTATCTATATCCATATTCATAAAAGATATTCCAAGTAAAAACCATCCTAAAATTGGTGTTAATGATGTTAGTAAAGTATCAAAACTTATTCTTAATAATCTATTCATTTTTTATTCCATTTCTTTTTCTAATAATTGTTTTTCATAAACATATGCTGTTTCAAATTTCTTATTTCCTACAATTTTACTTTCAATATTTTCTATTTTAGTTGCATATTTTTTTCTATTTTCTTTGGTTCATAATATCCATAATTTTCATCATATTTTTTATAGCATCTTTATTTTTTATCTTTTTACTATTTATAAGTTTCATTCTTATTATTTTTGCTATTTTTTTCTTAACAGATGCTTTTTAGAATTTCATTTAGCATATCCACAAAATCCTATAAGCTCACCATTTTCTTTATAAGTAATAATCTTTTTACTTTCTTCTAGTATCTCCATTAAATAAATCCAAGCATATATATTTCCTTCAGCTCCAGATTCCTTTTTTTCTATATTCCACTCTTTACCTAATATTTCAACAGCTTGTTTCATTTCTTTTATATTCATTTTCTGCCCCTAATTTTTATTTTTTAATGTATTCAACTAATCTATTTGCCACTTCTACATCCATTCTTTCTACCGCTTCCTTTGTTACCCCAGCTATGTGAGGTGTTACAATTATATTATTTCTTTTTATATTTAAAATATCTTTATAGCTTTCAGCATCTATATCTAATCCAACATTAAATGTTTTATTTTCATCAGCATACTTAATTAATTCAGGCATATCTACAAGTTCTCCTCTTGAAGTATTTATAAATGTTGCTGTTTTTTTCATTAATCTAATTTTTTCTTTAGATATTAAGTTTTTATTTTCTTCAGTTAATGGTATGTTAATTGTTATAATATCAGCATTTGATAACACTTCATCTAAGGATATAAATTTAATTCCTTGTACCATCAAATCTTTATGTTTTTCTGGATTTAATGTATTGCAAATGATTTTCATATTAAATACTTTAGAAATTCTTATTACTTCACGTGAAATTTTACCAGCACCAATTAATCCAAGTGTACTACCAGTTATATCGTTACTTCTCATAGATAAATTTCTTCTATTTTCGCCTCTTAATGAAATACCATTTGCTTCTATTATTCTCTTTTTTAATCCTAATATTAATGCAAAAATATGCTCTGCAACTGATATTACATTCGAAGTTTGACAGTTAATTATTTTGATATTATCATTTTCTAAAAAAGCTCTATCTATATGATCTAATCCAATGGATAATGTGGCTATTATCTTTTTCTTTGTTGCTATTGGTAACATATCTTTTGTGAACTTATCTTCTATTCCGATTATAAGGATATCATATTCATCTAATAATTTAATCAAACCTTCTCTATCTGGTCTTTTGTCTGAATTTGAAATATCTAATTGTATTCCATTATTTCTAATTATTTCACATGCCTTTTTATCTAAATTTTTTATTATACTATATGCTTTTAACATCTCTTTCTCCTTAAATTAATATTCTTTCACATATTATCATAATAATAAAAAGTTTTCAATGTATATAATTTCAAGGATAGTGTCAATTTATTTCGGGAAAATTTATAAAAAATTTTCCCGAAATAAATTGACACTATCAAATATCCCCTATTTTTTGCTTTATTCAGTTTTACATGTTATAATATATGAAATTCTAAAAAGAAAGGAAAGAATTTTCAGAATTCTCGCAGGTAGAACGGTATGCAAGGTAAAATTTACAAAGCACGGTTTTTTAACAAAGATTCAGGAGTGGAAATAACTCTTGATGAAGCTCAATCTATTTCAGAAACTGGCAAACCTATAAAAATATTATTTCACTTCATACATTCAGAACTAATGTTAATTGAAGGAGTTGTAAAAGGAAATACTTTTACAACTCTTGATGGTTATTCTCTTCTTATCAAAACGGAAGATAATCATCTAGATTTAAAAAATCAAGAATATGATGGTCCTTTCGATTTTGGCTATGCTTCAGAATATAAAGGAGAACACCTTTTAAACTCATACTCTGATTTTCCATCCTTTAACAGACGTTTACAAGATTTAAAAGAAAAAAATGAGATTTCTGAATATAGATTTCTTATATCTGGGATATATGAGGGCATGACGAAATATAATACTCTGGTTTTGGTTCCTATTTCATTTGAAATGGCTAATATAGAAGGAAATGTTATAACAAATAAGGAAAATTATAAGTTTAAAGTTATAGGACAAACTAGATTTTCATTCAGGGAGAACTAGACTTTCATTTGATTGAGCTTAAAAAATAGAATCATCTTTCCGTAAAAAAGAATGATGGTTCTATTTTTTTAATATTATATAAATCAGTTATATTTAAGTCTCTTATTCTCCAATAAAAGCACTTAAACAGAAAAATCCACATGTAGCTATTGTCAAAAGCATAGCAACAAATAATCCCATTTCTTTCTCCTTTATATTCCATTTACGGGTTACCTTGTTTAAACTACTTTTTGTTAAAGTAAAAATATAAAAATGTTTTTCTTTAGTCGTCTTCCTCCGTATATCGAAGTTCTAATCTAAAAAATTAGTGGTCGCAACGCAACCACTTCACTTGTTTTAGTCCTTTAAATATCGGTCGAAAAAATCTTGTAGCTCCTTTTTGTTTGTGAGCCGTTGACAGCTTCCTCGTCTGGGTGTTACTGCTCCTATCAGTTTTGCTACTGCCATAATTTCTCTGATCATAGTTCTCGATATTCCAAATTCTTTACAAAAATCAGCCTCGGTATCTATAATATTATTTTCATTGTACCGTTCTAAAATATATTGGAATACGATTTTTGCTTTTTCTCTAAAGTTATCCATAATTCTCCCTCCAATACAGAACTGGTAGTGTCAACTAAATTCATATTTTATCTAGTTACACTCCTGTATTTTTAAGGTTTTTATCATTTTTTTGTAATAA
>CALXEX010000057.1 GCA_944387445.1 uncultured Clostridia bacterium
CATTGATATTGTGGGGCTGTATCAATAAACAATAGGAGGGAATAAAATGATTGTACCACAACATATTTGGGCTTACATCCAAAGGATGGAGGATGAGCTTCAACGGAGATATGAGAAAACCAAGGATGTAGGAATACAAAAAGCGTTAAGAGACGTAAAGATAGACAGAAAACTCTTGGAAAATTATCAAAGTTATTCTGAATCTTTAAAAAGTGAAAAACTGGCCGATACAACTTCTTTAATGTTTCCTATAATAAAAAGAATTTATTTAAAAGGTGAATATCTTGTATATCCTGGTTTATCAAATGTTGCCTGTGAAGTTTCAATTGATCCAGAATTGGTAATGGCACTCAATAAAACTGCATTGCAATTCAAAGATAAGCGCTTGCAAGAGGAGGCTAAATACATTAAACGATTTCTTTCCATCGGTACACCGAATGAAGTATGGACACCGTATGATGAATTAGCCGATTATCGTGTATTCAAATACATATCTACATCTAGAAAATGGAGATATTTATTTGAAAAAAATTCAGAGATTTATTATGACAGGACAGATGATGGTTTTAAACGAATTAAGATTGCATGTTTAAGAACTGAAACTGAATTGTCAGAAAGACTTCATTTTCTTGGAATTTATGATATGAGGGAATTTTGGAAACTGTTTGATGATGATGATTATGAAAAAGTAGCTAAAAAATGGTTAAGAGCAGGGATAACTTGCACTTACTACATCTATGTACCTGAAAAGTAAGATTTGAAATTAAGCCCCAAAGGACACAGTGAATTTTGCTGTGTCCTTTAATTATCGGAAAATCAAGATGTTTGGAAAATTGAAGGAGAAAATATAATATTTAATAGTGATAGTTTATCAAATGAGTATGATGAGTTAATAAATTCTTTATAAGATAAAGTTAAAAAATCAGTTTGAAAATTTCTTATGTTATCTTTTTGCAAATAATTTGGGACAAGATAACTAATCAATGGTTTATTATTTTTTGGGAATGGAGAAAAATATGATTTAACGAAATAAATAAAAAAATCCAAAAGCTCAAGTAAAAAGATACTTGAGCTTTTGGATTAGTGTGTTGCATTATTTAAGAATAAGTTTCTCTGCTTTGAAAGTTATACAATATGATAGAAAAATGATAAAGTAGCAGACAGAACAAATCTATCTGCTACTTGGGTCGTTAGGACTGAATGAACTCTGAATTAAGAAGATAATCTTCTTCAGTAGTAACTACAATTTGGATGTTATACAATTTTAATTTTTCTTGTAAATTCGAAATTTATGTGCATTGAAAACTTTTTATTATTATGATAATATGTGAACGAGAAATTGAATTATGAGAATATAAAAGAAATGAAAAGGAGAAAAATAAAATAATTTAGGAGTAACAAATGAAAGAATATTTTTACAAACCAGAATATAAATATATGTATTTAGCAAATGTATCGTATAGTTTTGCAAATGCACTAAGTGAAACATTTGGAACGGTTATGTTATACAAAAGTGGTCTACCAATATGGCTTATTTTACTTATATATGGATTAAGATTTGGAATAACAGGATTTTGCACACCATTATTTGTTAGCATATCTTCAAGATTTGGTATTGCTAAATGTATACTAATTTCCAATATTTTTAGCATTATTAGTACTTATATGATGTTAGATGGAACAAATATATATAGAAATATTATAATCTTTATATTAGCAATGGGATTTATGGGGATTTCAAATCCATCTACTGATTCATTATCTAGTAAATATGTTGAAACAGAGCATAGAGGAAGATATAATAGCATAATAAATATTTCTAAAATAATAGCAGTAGCTTTAGCAAGTTGTTTAGTTGCTTGGGGAGTAATTTCAGATAATAGTATAATTTTATTTACTATAATTACCATATTCTTTTTACTACAATATATTTTTATAAGAAAAATAGATTATAAAGTTGAAAATAAAACAAATGCTTTCAAAGCATCAATGAAATATATAATAAATACAAAAAGTAGATACAAAATTATTTATGCTTTAAGAACTAGCCATATAATAGAAAGGCAATTTGTTCCTTTATATTTATTTATTGCTGTTAAAGACTTTTCAGTATTTTCTTCAATTATAATAATATCATTATTATTACAAATCATTACAGTATCATTAATTGGAAAATATACTGATAAAAACATCGTTAGAGCAAATACTATAGTTACAATTATAAAAGTCATTATAACGAGTGTATTTTTAATTGCAAAAAATAAAGTAACAATTGCATTTAATAAAGTATTAAATGACAATTTTGAAAAGGTTTATGAAACTTCAATTAGTACTTCAATACAAAATATGATAATAGAATCCAAAGAAGATAATGACCTTTTATCGGCAGTAGGACAAATAAGCTTATGTTTTACTGAAGTAATAGTTTTTGCTTTACTTGCTATAATAAGTTCTTTTATTGGAGAAAAAGTATTTATTATAATTTTCATACTTTCTATCATTTCGTCTATTTTTATAAATATCAATATCAAGAATTATAAAGAGGAAGTTTAAAAAATAAATTCTAATTTACTTTTTATATAGTTCGATATAAGAAAATATTTAACACTATAAATCAAACAGACCAAGTAAAATGACACTTGGTCTGTTTGATGATATTTCTACTATATAGCCTATATAAGCCATATAGCTTTTTGGGCTTCTCTTGCCCTTTTATCTTTCTTCAGGAAGTCAAGCATTTCTGAAAATTTAGAATATTCCCTGAACTGCTCTACCTCCTGTGAGGAGATAGTGCGCATGAAGTCTTCGAAAGACTTCATGGCATCGGTGTTTTCCAAATTGAATATATCATCCAATTTGGAAAACAGTTTGCTGGCTGATTCTCTATTGACACGGCAACAGAGAATATTTTCTTCTGTTATTTCAGAATCAGCCAGGCAAACTTGATCTTCCTGATCAATGCCTGTGTCCAGCAAGACTTCTAAATGTCTTGCTAACATTTTTGCTAGTACTAGAAAATTTTCGGAGATATCACTCCGCAAATTTTCTAAGTATTCTAATGCTTTTTCTTGGTGTCCATTCATTTTTTATTCCTCCTCTTTTTTTGATAAACCCAAAAGCTATATTAATTATAACATAAAAGCTTAAATAAAGCAAAAATAGAGCGCCAAAAGGATATATTCATATGGCAAAATGTCAACTAGCTCAATAACGAATTAATTGACTTTTACACTAAAAAATAGTATAATTAAACC
>CALXEX010000058.1 GCA_944387445.1 uncultured Clostridia bacterium
ATTTCAAACGTAGTCTCAACAACGCCAAATGGCAATTATCTTTCAACCTTCCCCAAATTGTAAGATTATACGGGGGTAAAATCTCCTGGGTGAGAAAACAATATTAACCATTTTCCGTGTATAATCATTTAATGACACTCTCCCCATCGTTGTATTCGCTTCAAATTCTGGTGCTCGTTGTCCTATTTTGACATTTCCATTCATCATTAATTCATAATCCATAAAACATAGTCTCCTTTCATTTTTATATATTTTATGGATTATGTTTTATTTTGGTTACTGGTAAAAGAAAATATAATCAACTAATTACCTTTATAAAAAGTCCCGTAGCTACAGCTACGGGACTGAAAGTTTACAGATTACTCTGTTAGATACTTTCCATCACTTCCTTGATGATGAAATCCATATCCCCGTTTAAGGGATCAAATTTCCTGAGGTAGTCAATGGTACCTTTGAGCAGATTCCAATCGACATACACCAGTTCACCTTCGGTAATGAATTTTACAACTCCCAATTCCTTAACTTCCTCAGTCAAGGTAACTTCCGGATAATTTTTTCTCACCAATGCGTTTGTCTTGTCCCAGTCATCGTGAAGCTTTTTGCGTTCCGCTTTGTAAAGTTCATCGATGCCTGAAGAATCCTGATTTTCCTGCAAAACTTTTTTCAGCTTCGTTTCTATATCCAGTCGTCCATATATAATCGCATCTGTCAAAAGATGCCAAACATATCCCTTATAAAACGGGTTTGCTTTCTGTGTTTCGGACAAGCCAGACCAACATTCCTTAATATCAGGATTGCTACTGAATCCATAGTGCAAACCATCGTTATTCTCTGCATTTTCCTTTTGCAGAATACGAGGTTGCAGTTCGCCGTACTCAGGCATTTCACTGGTACAAAGAGATTCATATTTGGTACGAGCTGCCTCAATCCCTCCACAAAACTTCACATGTTTCTTCAGCATATCAGGTGCTTCTACACCCAAAACGAAGCTCCGATTCTCCAAAGAACTTTCTTTACAAGCTGCAAGATGAAGATAGTATCCAGGCATAAATTGCCTCCTTTCATTTAATGCGCACTACTAACGTAATGCAATTGTGAGTATGTTATCAGAAATATTATAAATTATTTTCCCTTATTATGTCAAGTTGTTTGCTTCTAAAATCTTTAAAATACAGTTTATTATATAAAAAAACTAATTTCCCATTCAATTAAAACAATAAAAGTCAAATTAAATGAGAAATTAGTTTAAAATCGGTTGCTATTTCGTGTCTAAAAATTTTTTCTGAGTTTATGAGTTTCAATGTCTGCTAAACGCGTAGGAATAGGAATCCTACTTTCCTTACTAATACAATGCATAATAATGTTTTTTGCATCTTCTATACACATATAATTTCCAACAGATACAAATACAGGCTTGCAATTTTGTCTTGTTCTTAGAGCAATTCCCAGTATCTCATTGGTATTACTAATTATATTAGTACTTGCGCCAACGTAATTATTAGGCATATCAAAATGTAAATTTTCTTCAGTTCTAAAAAAATTTTTTGCTACACCAATACATGGCTTATTTAAATAGAAAGATGCATGTGTAGCAATCCCCATTCTTTTAGGGTGCAATATACCATTCCCATCAAAAACAAAAATGTCTGGCATACTCTCTATTTGTTTAGCAGTTTCTAATACCAAAGGAAGCTCACGAAAACTTAAAAATCCCGGTTGATACGCAACATCTACTTTTCCGGTATAATTAACTTTTTGAACAATACTTAAAGTATTATAATCTATTATAATTATACTACAACAACCATATTCTTGGTTTCCTAATTTCGTATATGCTACATCAACTCCGGCGATATATCGTAAATTTGAGCGATCCAGTAGTTTTTGACAAATCTGATTTTGAAAATATTTTTGTTCTTGTAACCAATCTGCCTTGATTCCAATTTGCTTTTCACTTTCCATTATATCACCCTAAAATAGCTGTAATTAAGAGCTTAAATATACGATTTAAGGTTTCCTTTTCAGTATCAGAAATAGCCATCTTAAATCCAGCAGAATTTGAATGTCCACCTCCCTGTATAAAAATGTTGCGCTCTACCATATCTGCACATATGGCATTCAAATCAATATTAGATTCTGTAGTTCTCATAGAACCTTTAATTTCATGATTGTCATTTTCAATCAGTAAAATCAAAGTCTTGCAAGAACCAGAATTTAATATCTGCTGAATGATTGATTTGTGATTAACCGTTTTTAGACTGGATTCCTCCGGTGTCAAATCTTTTTGAAGAATATAGGTGCAACCAATTCCCTTGTCAAGAGCCAGCCTTTCAATTGCCAATTTTGCCAAAGTCTGTGTTCTAGCATCTATATTCTTGAGTTGTGTTCTAATTGCCGGTATATCAACCCCTACTTTTTCACACTCGTTTAAAATGTCTTTACACTCCTGGGTAACATTTAATGTTAACCCCATCGTATCAGACATAATGCCAATAGCAATACATCTAAAAAAGTCATTGCTATTCTGCTTGCACATATACTTATAAAATTCTCTATATATAATGCAGGTACATGATGAAGCAGATGTATCACTCAAAAAGTAGTCTGCTTCTATTGGAATCCCGGACAATTCATGATGATCAATGATCATACACTGTTGAGGAAAAACTCCTTCCAATAAGTTATTTCCTTCAATTCTTGAATAATCCGAACAATCTACCACTATGGTTAAATCATATTTTTTCAAGGTACAGTTCTTTTTCCGAATGTTATTCTTGTCAATAAAAGACAGATCATTGCTTATATAAGGAATATATACATCAATGTCTTCAGGATTTTTCCCTAAACCGACAAGAAAATGAAACATAGCCAGTGAACTAGAAATTGCGTCTCCATCTGGCCTATAATGTGTAAGAATTAAAAACGTTTTAGCCTGATGAAGATTGTCTATAATTTTCTTCCGCATATCCATTTGGTATGAACCTCTCTTTCTAATTTGTTTATATAGTTATCACTCATAAAAAAATATGTAGTTTTAAATAAAATAGCTTCCCTCCTTTATCATTTTTATATATTTTCTTATGTGTGTTAAATTCTTTTGTGCAAATTGGTAGATAATATCTACTCCATAAACGTTAGAATTACAATTGATTACTTCTTGGTTTATATATATTAATTGGTTTATTTATACTATTTTGTAGTGT
>CALXEX010000059.1 GCA_944387445.1 uncultured Clostridia bacterium
ATGTTTATAGTTGCACAGTTTTTTGGAATATTAGTTATAATAGCAAATGTTCTTTCAATGCAAATGAAAAATAAAAAACAAATCATTTTCATGTTTATTTTAGCAAATCTTTTCTCTGCAATAAATTTTATTTTGCTACAAAGTTATAGTGGTGCCATAATTTGCTTGTTTGCAATCATACAAACATTTATCAATAAAATATTTGAAAAGAAACAACAACAAGTACCCAAAATAATAATTGGAATATACATAGTTATATCCATTATATTAGGTGCAATTACATTCAGTAGTTTGATAGATATTCTTCCTATAATATGCTCAATATTATATACCATTACGATAATACAAGATAAAGAAAAAAATATAAGAAGAATATCATTGGCAAACATTTTATTATGGATTATATATGATATAGTATGTCAAGCTTATACAGCAGCAATTTCAGATTCGTTAATGACAATATCTACAATCATTGGTATGTATAGATTTGATTTTAGAAGAAATAAAAATGAAGTTGAAGAACAATCATAAAGTACTTTGATAAGTATGGAGGTATAGTATGAAAGAACTTGCAGTAGCAATTCAAAATGAAAACAAAAAAGTAAGTATTATAGAAACAATAAAATCTATAAAAAATGCAGGATTTAAAAATGTATTTGTTCAATGGTATGATGAAAATTGGGAACATAGCCAAGAAGAGCAAGTGAAATTATGTAAAGAACTAGGGTTGAATATTATATTTGCGCACTTAGGATATCAAAATATCAATTCCATTTGGGAAGAAGGAATTGAAGGAGATAACCAAGTAGAAAGGTATAAAAAAGATATTAAAGAATGCCATGATAATGGAATACCAATGGTAGTTATGCATTTAACAAGCCATAAAAAAGCACCTATGTATGGAGAAATTGGATTAAATAGAATTAAAAAAATTATACAATATGCAAAAGAATTAAACATGAAAGTTGCATTTGAAAATACAAAAATTAAGGGTTACTTAGAATATGTATTAGACAATATAAAAGATGAAAATGTAGGAATTTGTTTTGATGCAGGACATTATCATGTGCATTTCGATGATGAATTTAATTTTGAATTTTTTAAAGATAGAATTTTTGCAGTACATCTACACGATAATGATAAATCAGATGACTTGCACTTATTACCATTTGATGGGACAATCGATTGGAAAGATGTTATAAAGAAACTAGAAGAATGTAATTATCATGGACCAGTAACTTTGGAGTTAGGCTATAGATATGATTATTTAAACCTGTCATTAGATGATTTCTATAAAAAAGGATATACTATAGGGATAAGATTAGCAGAAATGTTTGGAGATTAATCGACAATAAAAGAGAATGAATTAAGAATTATGATACTTTTGAAGATATAGTAGGCAATTTATATAATATGGTATAATAATTTTTTACAAATTGTACTAAAAAGATTGAATATATTCAGACAACATGATACAATACAAATGTTCGTACACAACAATAGAAAAGAGGAAATTTATTGAATAAAGAAGATGCAATAAAAAACAAAAATGAAGCAATAAAAATGATGATAAATTATTTGGATAATTGTTTAGAAATAGATGATAATGCTAATATAAAGAAAGTTAATCTGATTTCATATTGGTTAAAGGATTATATAAAGTATATTAAAGATGAGAAAAATTTTAATCCTACAAATTTAAAGACATATGAAAGAGGAGATATCATTAAGGTTAATTTAGGATTTAATATTGGAAGTGAGCTTGGAGGATTACATTATTGTGTTGTTATAGATAAGAAAAATAATAGAAATTCTCCAGTGATTACAGTAATTCCATTATCTTCTCAAAAGACAGATAAAATTAATAAAAACTCTATAATACTGGGAAACGATATTTATAATAAGCTAGTAGAAAAATCAAATAAATTGCTAGAAGATAATAAAATAGAAATCAAAGAAAATAAAAATAAACTATTGATAGAAATAAAAAGATTAACAGAAAATAATGCAACGACGGATGAAATTTACTTAAAAACGAATGAGCTAAAGAATAATATAGCAGAAGCATATAAAAAATTAGAACTTGCTAAAAAAATTAATAAAGAAGTTCAAAAAATGAAATATGGTAGTATTGCTATAATAAATCAAATTAGAGTAGTTAGTAAGCAAAGAATTTATGATCCAAAAACACAATTTGATATATTATCAGGAATAAAATTGTCCGATGAAAATTTAAATTTAATCGATGTTAAGATGAAAAAAATGTTTATAAAAGTTTGAGTATTTTCTTGACTTAAGTACATAATATATATTATAATGTATTTAGAATACATTTGCCGTGCAATATAGTTTATATTGTGGACCGGCACGAAAGAATACACGTTCCTCGTATAAAAGTACGAGGAATTTTTATATTACGAAAAAAATGAAAAATCCGTAATATAGAAAATTATATTACGAAAAATTGTTAATATTCGTAATATAAAAGTGAGTTATAGACAAAATGTCGAAAACTGAACTTAAAAAGGTATACATAATTTAAAACGTAAGAAAGTGTTAGAAAACACTTCCTTTTTTTGTCTTTATATGATAGAATTCAAGTGCAAATAAGAGAAGTATATTATAAAGAGTTCATATAAAAAGTAGCATACTAAATGTGGAGGATTAAAATGCAATTATATATTCCAGAAGTAAAAGATATGAAAGAATTAAAAGAAATTCTAAAAGATAACAATAACATATCAAAAGATTATAAAGTAGCAGTAATCGTATATGCTTTTGATAAAGATAATAAAATTATTTTTCAAAGAAGAGGACCAGGTTGTAGAGATGAAAGATTTAAGCTAGAAACAATCGGTGGAAGAGTAAAAGAAGATGACATCGATTTTAGAACTGCCTTGA
>CALXEX010000060.1 GCA_944387445.1 uncultured Clostridia bacterium
AACATGGCAGAATTATTACTAAAAGCGTTGATTTATTATTTAATTGCAGCAAGACCACCAGAAGAACAAAACTTAGCAAGCTGTGCAGAACTTGTAAGAGCAGCAAATAATAATGGTGGAAGCAACTTACTTACAGAATTAATGAGTCAATTGCCATATGACCACCCAGCAAGAATGAACTATAAATCTGTTGAAATAGCTTCAGATAAAACATATAGCTCTATATTAAGTACATTACAATCAAAACTTGGTAAATTCGACTCAAAAGAAATAGCAGATTTAACATCAACTAATACAATTGATTTTGATGAAATTGTTACTAGAAAAACGGCTCTTTATGTTGTTTCATCAGATACACATGGTGCATATGATTTCTTACTAACAATATTCTTCTCTCAGATGATACAACAAATGTATGATTTCGCAGATAAGAATGGCGGAAAGTTACCGATAAAAACATTCTTCATCCTTGATGAGTTCGCAAATATTGGACAAGTTCCAGACTTTGATAAAAAAATATCTACAAGTAGAAGTAGAGGAATATCATTTAGCGTTATTTTACAGAATTTAGACCAATTAAAAGCAATATATGAAAAATCTTATGAAACAATCATAGGTAACTGTGATACTCACGTATTTTTGGGAAGTAACTCATTTGCAACAGTTGAATATTTCTCAAAGGAATTAGGTGAAAAAACAATTTCACATAATAGTAAATCTACTAATAGAAATAACGTAGATGTAAGAACTGGATTTAGTGAATCTGACCAGATTATGGCTAGAGCATTAATGACACCTGATGAATTGAGAAGAATGGACAACAATGAATGTATCATATTTGAAAAAGGATTAAAACCTATTAAAGCGAAGAAGTTCTGGTATTTTAAAACTCCAATGCTTAGAGATTTTGAAACGACACAAATTGACCATAACGACTTTGATTGTGGTGATAGAGGAAAATGGAGAAAATATAATCCATATAATCCTTATACAGGAGATGAAAATAAGTCAGAACAAAATAAAGACGTTAAAGTGGAATCTTTGGATGATTTATTTGAAGATGTACCACCTGCAAATCAGACAGCACAACCAGCTAATAATAATCAAATGCAAGGACAAAATATCAATCCAAATCCTGTTATGGATAACAATATGAATAATCAAGTAAATGCAAATATTAATCCAATAGTAAATTTAAATCAAGAAGGAAATAATAACTTTGCAAATAATTCTCTGGGAAATATGACAAATCAAAATTCAAGTGTTTTACCAGGATTTGAGGATGAAGTTACTAGTCAAATGCAAGAAATACCGGAAGATGAAATTGATATACAAAAAGAATTAGAAGCAAAATTTGACGAATTATTTGGTTCAGATTAATATATAAACAAAAAGTACTTTAAGTGTTAAAAAATAACATTTGAAGTACTTTTTTCTTATTTAATAGTTATTATACTACTCGGTCATATACTTGAAACTTTACAATGTTACATATAAAATATATATGTGAGAAAATATGGACGAAGAAAAAATTAAGCAAAAATATGAGATTAAAATATATAAAGAGTTACCATCAACACATTTATATATAAAGGAAAATCAGAAGAATCTAAAAAATTATACAATAATTATTGCTGATAGGCAGACTGCTGGAATAGGAACTCATGGAAGAAGCTGGTATACTGGCAGTGGTGAAAATATTGCAATGAGCATTTTATATAAACCCAATTGCAGTATAGAAAAACTGAAGAATTTAACTTTAGATATAGCAAAATGTATACAAGAAGCCATAAAAGAATTGTATAATATAGATTTAACAATAAAATATCCAAATGATTTATTATTAAATGATAAAAAAATATGCGGTATTCTTACAGAAATAAATACTATATCAGGAAAAATAAATTATTTAATCATAAGCTTAGGGTTTAATGTAAATGAAATGGGTTTTGATGATGAAACAATAAAAATTGCAACATCATTGAAAAAAGAATATAATAAAAATTTTGATAGAAAAGAAATTATACTAAAAATAATTGAAAGTATAACGGAGCATATATGAGTGGAATAAAAATTATAGGTAGAGGAAAGTATTTGCCAAAGAAAGAAGTAACATCTGCATATTTAAGCAAAAAGTTTAATGTAACAGAAGAATACATATGCAAAGTTTGTGGAATTAAAAGCAGATGGTATGGAAATGCTGAAGATACATTGGAAGAAATGGCATATAAAGCAAGCCTAGAGGCTATAAAAAATGGAAATATAAATTGCAATGATATAGACTTAATAATTGTGGCAACAACATCTTCAAACAAAATGATGCCAGGAATTTCATACTTAGTACAATCTTATTTAAATATAAAAGATTGTATGTGTTTAGATATTTTGGCAGGTTGCAATGGATTTGTAAATGCATTTGATATAGCACAGAATTATATAGAAATTGGAAAAATCAACACAGCTTTAGTTATAGGTGTAGAAAAATTATCATCAGTGCTAAATGCAGACGATATGTCTACAGCTATTCTTTTTGGGGATGGAGCAGGGGCTACCATTATTACAAAAAGTGAAAATAATAAAAAATATTATTCTAAATTTAAAAGCCAAGGGCAAAATGCAGAGTGTTTAACTTATGAAATTGGAAAAAAACTAGCTATGGATGGAACAAAAATATATAAATATGCAGTTGCAGAAGTTCCAAGATTGGTTAATGAAACATTGAATGAGGCAAATTGAGATA
>CALXEX010000061.1 GCA_944387445.1 uncultured Clostridia bacterium
TTTTTCCTGGTTTATAACCGCTTCTACATCATCAAATATATTGTATAAATTTGAGTTATCTTTTGCTATGTTTAATGATTTTAATTTTTCTTTCATTAAAATACTCCATTTATATTAACATTTTAGATAGCATTTTTATGCCATCTTTTCTGTCTCCCCTTAAAATATATTATATGCTGTTTAAGAGGTAATGTCAATATAAACAGAGTTAGTTAAGATAATATTAAGATTTTTGTCCATTCAAATTTTATTACAACAAAAAACTAATATACATTTTTTATTAATCATCTTGAGTATTACTTTCGACTTTCTTAGTTATCGCTTTTAATGCCTTTTCTCTAGGAAGAATAACCATTTTTCCACATTTAAGACATTTTAATTTATAATCTACCCCGATTCTTGTTATTTCCCATTCTTTACTTCCACAAGGATGAGGCTTTTTAGTTCTTACAATATCTCCTATGTTATACATATTCTCCCTTTCTAAAAAACTTTTTATTTGATCTTTTAACTTTTTCACATTTTAGTAATATCTCTAAGATATTAATTATCTTTTGTGTATGCTCTAGATGGTCTAATATATTTTTTCAATTCTTCTATTTCTTTAGGTGTAGCAACATAATTTGTTTTACTACCATCAATTAGTCTTCTTGCCCCGATTATTCTTTGGCCTATTGGAAAATCAGCATCATATCCTTTCTCTACTAAACGATTTCTTCCTTCTTGACTAATTAATCCATCAAAAAATAGTCTTCCTAGAGTAATTCCTATATTTTTATTTCTTAATTGTATTTGTCAATCTACTATACTTTCCCACTCATTTTTTATGTCTGAATCCAAAATTTCCATCACTTCAACTAACTCTTGCATCGCTGTCTTTTTTCCTACTAAATAATCGTTAAGCATCGACAATTGCTCTTCAGTACATTGTAGTTTTATTTTTCCAGCCATAAGTCTTTTCATATCATTAATATTTCTACCTATCTGATATTCTGCTCTCAATTGTGGATATTTATTAAAAATAGTTTCAGGTAAATCTAAATCAGCAATCGTCGTCCATCTAGACTCTTTTCTTCCACCCATTTTTTGTGGAATTTTTCTTAAATTATATCCTTCACTATGCAAAGCAGTAGCAACATCAAGAAACTCTGATACTTTGCTTCTAGGTTCAACGTTAACTTTCAATCCGTCTAAAAAATCATTAGACATTGTTCATTTTCCTTTCTCTCACTGCTTATTTTTTCTGTTACTTTTAGAACAAAAACGGGCTTTATTAAACTTTTTGTTTATTTAAAATCCTCATTGCCCGCGTCTTTGTTCGCACGTCAACTTTATCTTAAGCAATGAAATTTTTGAATCTTTTTTGGTTTTCATCTTTTCCAAGTACTTGCATAATTTCATACATATCTGGAGTATTTCTTCTTCCTGTTAATACAACTCTAATAACTGTACTTACATCTCCAACATGTCCTGCCCAATTTTCTGGATTTGCCTTATATTCTTTAACTTCTCTAGCATAACCCAATTTTTCAGCTACATCTTTGATTTTGTCAAACCAAACTTGCTTATCATCATTGTAATCATAAACTTTAGAATATTCTTCTATAACTTTCTTAGCATCTTCGCCTGAAATTTTATCAAAGTCATAATTTGAAGGTTCTTCATACATATATATGATATTTTCTTTAACATCTGACCATTTTGATAAATCTTTTCTAGGCTTTTTGCTATTTTCTCTTTCTATTCCAAAAACTTTTAATGCATATTCTTTATTTTCAAGCATTTTAGCTAATTCTTCATCATATTGCTTTGCCCAAGTATTTACATAATCATAAACTTGTCTTGCTGAATATTTAGCAATAACATTTTTTGATACATCTAACAATTTAACCATATCAAAAACTGCACCACTAACCCCCATTTTAGAAAGTTCAAACTTAAATTCAGACATATCTTTATCTGGATTTGCTCTTCTCCAACCCTCAAAACTTGAGTTTATAATATTCATTAAATATTCATTAACTGCATCACTTGGTATTCCTTCTTCATGATAATAATCAACAGCTGCTTCTGGATCTTTTCTTTTACTAATTTTTCTCTTTTTGCCATCTTCCATTTTTAAAATATTTGGAACTTGAGCATATTTAGGTGGCTTAAATCCAAAAGCTTGGAATAATTCAATATGAAGTGGAGTTGATGAGATCCATTCTTCTCCACGAACAACTAAAGTAGTTCTCATTAAATGGTCATCAACAACATGTGCAAAATGATATACAGGAAGTCCATCAGCTTTAATTAAAACAGCATCTTGGTCATTTTCTGGGAATTCTATATGTCCTCTTACACTGTCTTTAACTTTTATTTTTCTATCTTCTCTACCATTTGAACGAAGTCTTATAACAAAGCTTTCACCATTTTTAATTCTTTCAATTGCCTCGTCAACTGGTAAATTTCTATATTTAGCCCATACTCCATAAAAACCTGTTCTTAAGCCTGCTGCCTCTTGCTTCTTTCTAATTTCTTCAATTTCTTCTGGAGTTGCAAAACATGGATAAGCTCTACCTTGTTCAATCAAATATTTAG
>CALXEX010000062.1 GCA_944387445.1 uncultured Clostridia bacterium
TTGCCATTTGCTTAAGTTTTGCAGCAGGTGCCATGTTATATATCATCTCTCGGAGAATTAATTCCAGAAGCAAATAGTTTATATCATGGCAGAATGACCGCAATAGGAAATATAATTGAATTTTTGCTAGGATTGTTTGCTATGATGTTATAGAGTCTAAAGACAAGGAAAATAATAGTATCAATTAATTTATCATGATTTTGGGTAACTTAAACAATTATAAATTTTAAAAGTTTATATATTTAAAGGTAAATCTATTCAAATAAAAAAATTTATGATATATTAAAATTGGTGAGAATAAAATGTTAACTAAAAAAAAGCTGATAAGAAGAATTGATATTATTTTTTGGTCAATCATAATCATTAGAGCAATCATTGAAATTATACAAGCTATACAAGGTGGAGATATTAATATTCATTTTGTTACTGATAATCATTTAGAACTTTTAAGTATTAAAGATTCTATATATATATCTTTTAGCACAACCGTCTTTATGCTTTTTATGTTTTCATTCTTTGTGATAGCTTCATTGTTACAAAACTTTTATTTAACGTTTATATATATTGGAGTAAGAATTGCTTATAAAAAATATAGCAAGGAAAAATTAGATAAAATAGATTTTAAAAATAATAGTTATTATAGAGATATCATATCTAAATATTCTCCAGCAGTTTTAAGTTATATAGATGACTTTAAATTAGAGGAAAAAGATATAGTTGCTACATTAATGTCATTAGAGTTAAAACAAAAATTGACAATTAAAGATGGTATAAAAATAATAAATGATAGTGAAGAAAACTTAGATGAAAATGAAAAATATATATTTAAAAAATTGAAAAGCAATACATTAAAAAATATAAATATGTTAGAATTTGAAGAAAATGTAAAAAAAGACTGCTTAGATTACAATTTATTAGAAGAAAATAAAGATATAAAGAAAAATATAATAAAAAAATTGATTTTTAATGTGTTTGCATATATTTTAATTGTTGTAAGCTTTTCTAATTTTCCAGATTTTTTCAATAATATACCGAATAAAAATATTGCTATGATACTCTTGCCAGTAATATTTATATTATTTTTAATTATGTTTATTTTTCCTTTTGCAACAATTGTTTATATACGATCATATTATATTATGAATAAACAAAATCCATATATACGTAATAAAAAGGCTAGAAATATAAATAAAAAATTGGAAGGTTTGAGAAATTATATGAAAGATTTTTCACAATTAAGTGAAAGTCAATATAATGAAATCGTATTATGGGAAGATTATTTGATTTATTCCGTAATTTTAGGACAAAATTCTAAAATTGTAAAAGAGATTATGGAAAAGATTAATGCATAAAAGAATTATTAGAAAAAATATTAAAATATATTTAGAGTAACTAAATTTTGAAAATAAGAAATTAGAAGAGAATCATGCTATTTGAAAATTAGAACAGTTCAAAAAGAAATAAATAGAAAAGCAAGAAAAAGGGGAAAAGATTTTAAATGGATACAAAATTAAATAAATATATAATAATTATTGCAGCAATATGTACAATAATACCTTTTAATTTAATCATCATAACGTTTTCAAATATCATGACTGTTATATTATTATATCTGCCAGTGATTATTGGATATATACTATATTTTATCCAATACAAAAAATATACAAATAAACAACAAAAACTATTAAAAATTACGGTATGTATTAGTATTATATACATATTAGCAGGAATTTGGGGTTACTTTAGTAGTCAAAAAGATATAAATACCTTTAATGATATTACACTTGGTATGGTTATAGGTATGGCACTATTTTATATAACCTATTTTTTAACTAGACTATTTTCTTTAATACTATGTATAAATTTATTAAAAAAGGATTATAGTAAAATTAAAACAATAGTTGTTATAGGAATTGTTATTGCTGTTTTTATTTTGTTACCAAATGTATGGAATAAGTCTACCTATTTAGAAATAAAAGCAAGTAAGATATTTGGTGATAATTATTGTACAGGAACGCATTATAAAGGAGAATTTAATAGAGAAATTCCTTGGACATGCCAATTGTGTGGATATTCTACTGACGTTACTCATTCAGATGAAAATGTTCCTATAATATGTTATTCTTGTTCCTTATCTACAGGAAGATGTATGGAATGTGGCCTTTTAGAAAAAGATGATTAAGCTAATAATAAAATATGTTTTGGAAAAGGTATGTAAGTAAAACATGCCTTTTTAATTGTATAGAATCATTATTTTCTCATAGTTAGCCAAAAAGTATTATATAAAAAACATATCATGAAAAGAAAAAATGTGCTTGCTTTTTTAAATGAAATATAGTAGAATAAAAAACGCAAACAGATATTTGAAATAAAGGAGTAAAAATACATGCAAGATATATTAAAAGGATTAAATGATAAACAATATGAAGCAGTTGTCAATACAGAAGGACCATGCTTAGTTATTGCAGGTGCAGGAAGCGGTAAAACAAAAGTATTAACCCATAAAATAGCTTATTTAATAGGAGAAAAAGGCGCAAAACCATGGGATATATTAGCCATTACCTTTACCAATAAAGCGGCAAATGAAATGAAAGAAAGAATAGCCAATTTAGTAGGTGATGATGCAAAAGATATTTGGATGGGAACCTTCCACTCTATTTGTGTTAGAATTTTAAGAAGATTTATTGATAGAATTGGATTTGATTCTTCATTTATCATATTTGATACATCAGATCAAAGAACATTGGTAAAAAATTGCATGAAAGATTTAGCAATAGATGATAAACTGTTTAATGATAGAAGTGTCTTATCTGAAATTAGTAATGCAAAAAATGAAATGTTAGAACCAGAACAATATACGGCGAGAGCAAATTCCGATTTTAGAAAAGAAAAAATTGCTACAGTTTATGAATTATATCAAAAACGATTAAAAGAAAATAATGCGATAGATTTTGATGATATCATTAATTATACAATAAAAATATTAATGGAAAATCCAGACGTTTTAGAATATTATGCAAACAAATTTAAATATGTATTAGTTGATGAGTATCAAGATACCAATAAAGCACAATTTACCTTAGTAACATTATTAGCTTCTAAAAATGGAAATATTACCGTTGTGGGAGATAATGACCAAGGAATTTATAGCTTTAGAGGAGCAGATATTTCCAATATTTTAAATTTTGAAAGAGATTTTCCTGGA
>CALXEX010000063.1 GCA_944387445.1 uncultured Clostridia bacterium
GGCCGGTGGTGGAGGCCACGCCCTCATCGCCGTTGACGGTGACGACGTACTCATACCGGTCATAATACAGGGTGATGGTCTGTCCCACGCTGCCGTCCAGGGTGATGGACTTGTCGCTGGCAGCGGCGTTGAACACGTAGAGCTTGCCGTTGTAGTTGGGCTTTGCCTCCACATCGGCGGCGTAGACCACGCTGCTGTGGGTGCCGGCGGCGGGCACATCCAGGGTGCCGTCCACCGTGACCTCCGCGGCGTCGCCGGTGAGGGTGCGGTAGACGTATCTGACCGTGTAGTCCACGGAGCCGAAGGTCTGCCGCTCATAGCGGAAGGTGAGGGTGGCGCTCTCATTGTAGCTCAGCGCGGCGGTGGACTGGGTGGCCTCGCCCACCAGGGCATAGCCGTCCCCGTAGGCGGCAGGGGCCGTATGGCTCTGCACGCCCAGGGCCACATACTCGGCGTCCTTGATGGTAACGGTGTCGGTCAGCTCGTACTTTCCGCCGTTGTGGGAGGTGTACAGCTCATACACCACGGTGAGCTTGGGCATCTCCTTCCACTGGGCCACATAGGTCACGTCGCCGGTGACGGTGGCGGTCACCTCAGGGGACCAGCCGTCGAACACCCAGTTGTCCGCGCCGGTGGGGGTTCCGTTAAAGGCGGGGGTGGGGTCGCCGGCGTAGAGGTCGGAGGTGATCTGATGCTTAAAGGTGCCGCACTTGCCGGGATCATAGGTCACAGTGTAGGTGGGCAGGGGCTCATAGGTACGGATGATGGTCACGCCGCCCTCGGGCAGGGTTCCGGAATAGGCTGCGCCGGTGGTGGCGATGTCGTCGCCCACGAAAGTATAGCGCACGCCGCCATAGGTGGTGATCTCCGTGTAATCCTCGGCAGCGCTCACATCGTAGGACTGGCCCACCAGGCCGGAGTCGCTGATGGCGGTCTGGAGGTCATTGCCGTTCCGGTCCTGGAACAGGACGATGGCGGTGGACTTGTCGTTGGGGGTGTAGGTCAGATAGACGGTCACATCCCTGGCGCCGAAGGTGCCGCTGGTGTAGGCGGAGAGTTCGGGGCTGTACGTATACCCGGCAGGGCCGGCAGGCGCGGTGACTTCATAGGAATCGCCGATGTGGTAGATGTGCTCCTCGGTGTAGTCCACAAAGCCCTCGTCCTCGTGGGTGCTGTCATCGGTAAACACGTACTTCACATGGAGCTGGTAGTCGATGGGACTGGTGGTGACCTCCACGCTGTGGGCGGCATCCAGGCCGTTGAAGGAGATGGTGCCGTCGGCAGAAGAGCTCTCGCCGTCCACCTTGACGCTGGCCACCTCATAACCCAGGTTGGCCTTCCAGTCCACCTTCACGTCCTCGCCGGCGTCATAGACGGCGGTGTCGGGGGTGATGGTACCGTTTTCGTCGATCCAGGTGGTGACGGTGTAGCGGTCCCGGACGTAGGTGATGGTGATGGTCTGCTTGCTGTTCTTGTCCAGCGTGATGTCGCCGGAGCGGCTCGTCTCGGTGTAGGTATACACGCCGTTGACAGGCTTGGCGGTGATGGTGTCCGCGTCGATGACCTGGTCGTGCTTGCCCGCGATGGGGCCGTCGGTGAGCGTGTCCTCAGGCGTATCGGCAATCACGCCGTCGGTGCGGACGTAGTACTCATGTACCACCTCGTACTCCGCGGAGCTGGTCACGCTGCGCTCGTACCGCAGGGTGATGACGGTGCTCAGACCGTCGGTCTGGGTGTCGGTGGCCTCGGCGTTCAGGGTGTAGGTCTGGCCGTTGCCCTCCCAGGTCTGCTTTTCAGAGGCCACATAGTCCTGGTAGTCGCCATAGGTCAGGGACTTGAGGGTAACAGACTCAGTGTTGTCCTGATTGTAACCCTCGTTGTCGGTGTTGGTGTAGAAATTGGCCACCACGGTGTAGTAGGGCAGGGCCTTCCAGGAGCCGGTGAAGGTCACGTCACTGTTGACGGTGAACTTGCCCTCAGACACGGCGGCGTCATCGGTGGTCCAGCCGGAGAACTCATAGCCGGGCAGGACGGGGGCGGCCTCCACGTCAAGCACGGTGCCCTCGGGATAGGTCCGGCTGTCAGGCGCGGTGGGCGCGCCCTGCGGCACATCGCCGGTGTACTGGTAGGTCACGGTGTAGGAGTTCTGGAGCTTGTAGTACCGCACCAGGGTGTGCTCTCCGGTGGTGGCGGCAATATTGGCCTCCGTGTCGCTGTACTCCCGGTCGCCGTCCAGCGCGCTGCTCACATAGAACCAGGTCTGGTTGGTGCCCTGGGGGACGCTCTCGGCGGGCAGGTTCACGTCAAAGACAGGCTCGCCGTAGTCGGTGATGGTGGTGATGGTCCGGTCGGCGGGCAGCACGCTGATGGGCGCGCCGGTCTCCACGTCCCGGTACTCCACGGTCATGGTGCCCACCTCATAGCTGGCCTTGGGCAGGGGGAAGTCGGCGTTGATGGGGCCGTTCTCGCTGTTGCTGACCTTGTACTGAAGCTCCGCGTCGCCGTTGAGGGGCACACCGGTATGTACGCCGGCGGTCTTGGCGCTGTCCTTCAGCTTGACGGTGTAGGTCAGGGTGACGATGTCATTGTTCCGGTCCAGCTGAGTTTCGCCGGGATACCAGGTGATCAGGTCGCTGTACTCGTTCAGGACGCCGTCGGTAATGCCCGACGCCTGGGCGCTGCCCTTCACCACGGAGAAGTTGTCCCCCATGGGGTCCCAGATCATGGCGGTGATGTCGGTGGAGATGTCCTCCATGGCCTCGCCCAGCTCGGTATCGTCGCTGGCCAGCAGGGCGTGGTCCGCATCCGTGGCCAGATTGTTGAAGCTGCTGCTGGAGTGCAGCGATCTGTTTTTGCTGTCGCTCCGCTTTACTCATAAAATATTGGCTTGTTGCTATCAGTGCCGCAATGCCGATTAAAACGACAACATCAGTGATCATTTTTAGCTTAGACATAACGCTCGTTCCTG
>CALXEX010000064.1 GCA_944387445.1 uncultured Clostridia bacterium
AATTAATAAAAAAATATTTAATTAAAAAAATAAAAAAAAATAATAAAAAAAAAACCAAAAAAAAAAGAAAAAATATAAATAAAAAGAAAAATTAATAAATATCTTTTGTTTAAATTAGAAAAAAATATAAAAAAATAGAAAAAAACGAAACGTTAAAATCAAAAATAAGCCAATTTTATTTTTTAGCCATATAATTTTATATCTAAAAAAATATATTTATTAGAAAAAAAAAAAAAAATAAAAAAAAAAAAAAAAATAAAAAAAAAAATAAAAAAAAAATATTATATAAAAAAATAAAAATATAAAAATAAAAAAATATATATAAAAAAAAAAAAAAAAAAAATAAAAAAAACCGACGCACTAAAATCAAAAATAAGCCAATTTTATTTTTTAAACATATAATTTGTTATTAAAAAATAATAAAAAAAATAAGAAAAAATAATAAAATAATAAAAAAGAAAAAGAAAGAAAAATAAAAAAAGTTATACACAAATGGAGAAGAATATGTGGATAAGTAAAATAAATTTAAACAATTTTAGAAATTATGAAAATGAATCTATTGAATTAAATAAAAATTTAAATATTTTTTATGGAGAAAATGCACAAGGAAAAACAAATATAATAGAAAGTATTTTTTTGTGTAGTATGGGAAAATCATTTCGAGCTAAAAAAGATGTAGAAATGATTCAATTAGGAAAAGAAAATGCTAATATAGAAGTATTTTATGAAAAATCTGATCGATGTGGAAAAATAAAAATAGATTTATCTAATAGGAAGAATATTTACATAAATGGAATAAAATTAAAAAAGTTAAGTGAATTATTAGGAAATATAAATGTTGTTATTTTTACCCCAGATGATATTCATATTTTAAAAGGTGGACCACAAAATAGAAGAAGATTTTTAGATATTATGATTAGTCAATTAAAACCAAATTATATGTATAATTTAAATTTATATTTAAAAACAATAGAAGAAAGAAATCATTATTTAAGACAAATAAGAGAAGAAAATAAAAGTGAAGATTTATTAGATATTTGGGATGAAAAGTTAGTAGAATATGCAGAAAAAATATGTGCTTATAGAAAAATATTTATAGAAAAAATACAGAAAAAAATAATAAAAATTCATAAAGAAATAACAGATAATAAAGAAGAATTAAAAATAGAATATCATACAGATTGTGAAGATAAAGAAATTTATAAAAAATTATTAAAAGAAAGAAGAAAATTAGATATTATAAAAGGATATACAACAAAAGGAATTCATCGAGATGATTTTAATATTTTTATAAATGATAAAGAATTAGGGACATATGGATCTCAAGGACAACATAGAACAGCAATTTTATCGTTAAGGATGGCAGAATTAGATATTATATATGATGAAATTGGAGAATATCCAATATTATTATTAGATGATTTTATGTCAGAATTGGATGAAAAAAGAAGAAAACATTTATTAGAGAAAATTGAAAATATACAAGTAATAATTACTTGTACAGATAAAATAAAACTTGAAAATAAAAATATTTTAATATATAATGTAAAAGACGGAAAAGTAAGAAAAGAAAATCAAGAGTTTTAGGAGGAGACACAAATGGAAAAATATAATCATAAGTATGGAGCAGAGCAAATACAAGTATTGGAAGGACTTGAAGCCGTAAGAAAAAGACCAGGAATGTATATAGGAAGTACATCTATCAGAGGACTTCATCATTTAGTTTATGAAATTGTAGACAATGGTGTTGACGAAGCATTAGCAGGATATTGTACAGAAATAAATGTTGTTATAGAAAAAGGAAATGTAATTTGTGTAACAGATAATGGTAGAGGAATACCAGTAGAAATACATCCAAAAACACATATATCAACAGCAGAAACTGTTTATACAGTTTTACATGCTGGAGGAAAATTTGGTGGAGATAGTGGATATAAAGTATCTGGAGGATTACACGGAGTTGGTGCTTCAGTAGTAAATGCTTTATCTACATGGGCAGAAGTAACCATTAAAAGAGATGGTGGACTTTACCAAATGTATTTTGAAAAAGGAAAAACAGTTAAAAAGTTGGAAAGAATAGGAGACGCCGAAGGAACTGGAACAAAAGTTAGATTTTTAGCAGATGATACTATTTTTGAAAGTTTAGAGTATGAATATGAAGTTTTGGAAAAAAGATTTAGAGAAATCGCATTTTTAACAAAAGGATTGAAAATTACAATAGAAGATCAAAGAGAAGAAACACCTAAAAAATCTGAATTTTGTTATGAAGGTGGATTAATATCTTTTGTTGAATATTTAAATAAAAATAAAGAAAAGTTACATAAAACACCAATTTATATAGAAAAAGATGGAGAAATACCAGTAGAAATTGCGATACAATATACATCGAGTTATTCAGAAAATATATATACATTTGTAAATAATATTAATACAATTGAAGGTGGAACACATTTAGAAGGATTTAAGAGAGCTTTAACAAAAGTAATGAATGATTATGCAAGAAGTCATAATATATTAAAAGAAAAAGACAATAACTTGCAAGGGGAAGATATTAGAGAGGGAATAACAGCAGTTGTATCTGTAAAAGTAAAAGAGCCTCAATTTGAAGGACAAACAAAAACAAAACTAGGAAATAGTGAAGTTACAGGTGTTGTACAAAGTATGGTAAATGAAGCTTTATCTACATTCTTGGAAGAAAACCCAAATGTAGCCAAAGCAATATTAGATAAATGTATAAGTGCATCAAGAGCAAGAGAAGCTGCAAGAAAAGCTAGGGAATTAGTAAGAAAGAAAAGTAATTTAGAAACATCTACATTACCAGGAAAACTTGCTGATTGTAGTAGTAAAAACGCCGATGAATGTGAAGTATATATCGTTGAGGGAGATTCAGCTGGAGGTAGTGCAAAACAGGGAAGAGACAGAAAATTCCAAGCTATCTTACCATTATGGGGAAAAATGTTAAACGTAGAAAAGGCAAGGGCAGATAAAATTTATGGAAATGATAAATTAAACCCTGTTATTGTAGCTATTGGTGCAGGAATTGGAGCAGATTTTGATATTACTAAAATTAGATATGGAAAAGTTATTATAATGGCAGATGCTGATGTTGACGGAGCACATATTAGAACTTTATTATTAACTTTCTTCTTTAGATATATGAGACCGTTAATTGAAAATGGAAATGTGTATTTAGCACAACCACCTTTATATAAATTATCTAAAAAAGGAATGGAAGATAAATATTGCTATACTGATGATGATTTGGAAAAAGCATATAAAGAATTAGAAGAAAAAGGAATTACAAGAGATTCCTTATCATTACAAAGATATAAAGGGTTAGGAGAAATGAATCCAGAACAATTATGGGATACAACAATGAATCCAGAAACAAGAATTCTTATAAAAGTAACAATGGAAGATGCTCAAAAAGCAGATGAAATATTTACTTTATTAATGGGAGATGAAGTAGAACCAAGAAGAGAATTCATTCAACAAAATGCAAAATATGTAAGAAACTTAGATATATAAGAAAAAAATATCTTATAAAAAATATAATGAATAAATATAAAAAATTTAATGGCAGATAATAAAAATATTATCTGCCATTAATCAATAAAGCTAATAATAATCGTAGTTAAAACTAATATACATAATTTTCAAACCTATCATATATTGCTATATGCGTAAGCTATCAACCACATATAGAAATCCTTCACTCAACTATTAATACACCACTGAAAATTATATTCATCCAACGAGGGACTAGTAATAATCACCAGGAGATATAAGAATAATCTTAACTAAAATATATTACATATTATTTTGCTAATATCTAATCATCATAAAAAAATAATATAATAAAAACATAGCATACAAACAAGTAATATATTCACATCACCAACATAATATAATATTAAAAACACCATATTACATTTTTGCTCGAATAATAATAAACTAATAAAAATCCATTATTACTCTTCGTTTAACTATTATTAACCTTATATTTTTATTATGTTCAAAAATAAAAATAATATTCAAAAAAACTAAAATAATATAAAATAAATAAAAATAATAAAAAGTAAATAAAAAAGAAATATAAAAATAAAATTAATAGTTAATAAAAAATAAAAATGAAAAAAGTAATTTATAAAAATAAATAATTATAAAAAATGAATAGAATAAAAAATAGATAATTAATAAAAAAATTAAAAAGAAATAAATAAGAATAAAAATAAATAAGAATAAAAATAAAAAAAATAATAAAATAATAAAAAAATAAATAATAATAAATATATAAATAATAATTAAAAAAATTAAAAATTAAAAATTAAAAATAATAAAATAAAAAAATAATTAAGAAAAATAAATAATAATAAAAAAAGATAATTAATTATAAAATATAAAATTAGAAAATAATCTATAAAAAGAAATTATTATAAAAAAATTTAAATATTAAAAATATAAAAAAATAGAAAAATTAATTAATAAAAAAATATATATATAAAAATAAATATAAAAAAATAAATATATAAAAATGAAAATCTACAAACGAAAGAATTAATAAAATATAAATAATAAAAGAAAGAAATAAAAAATAAAAAAACAAATAAAAAACAATAGAAAAAAGCTAAGAAAAAATCTTTTAAAAAGTAACATAAAACAGAAATCGTCGAATTCTGTCGAAGAGTTTTTCTTGACAAATATAGAAAAAGACTGTAAAATGCTTTCAAAGGAGCGTGATAAGATATTAATAAACAAACGGTTCAAGAATGGATACCAATAAAAAGTATTTTAAAAGAAGGGATTATAGAAATAGAAAATAATATTTATATCAAAATATTGGAAGTAACTCCAATAAATTATAATTTAAAATCCGATTTAGAAAAAGAAGCTATTTTAAATTCTTATAAAATTTTTTTCAAAACTTGTCATTTTGATATTCAAATTTTAATTCAAAGTAATAAAGAAGATTTAAGTCATCATATTTCAAAAATAAAAAAAAATATTTTAAAAAAAGAAAACAAATATTTAAAAAATCTTAGTGAAAATTATATTCAATATATTTCTAATCTAAATAGTAGTAAAAAATCATCTTCAAAAAAATTTTATATTATTATAAAAAATAATTCATTTTATAAGAAAGAAAAAAATATAGAAATTATAAAACAAGAATTAAACGAAAAATATCTAAAAATAAAAGAATGTTTATCAAGATGTGGAAATAAAGTAAGCGTTATTGACGAAAAAGAAGAAATTATAAAAATTTATTTTTCAATATTAAATACAAAAAAATATTTTAATAAAAATAATAAAGAAAAGGAGGAATGAAAATAGACTTAAAAAAAATTATTAATAAAAAAAATAAAGAAAAGTATTTAAAAATTTTAGAAGGAACAATATTTGAAAAAGATAAAATTTCTCCATTATATATAAATCTTCAAAATCCCAAATATATAGAAATAGATAATGTTTATTATACGGGGCTTATAATCGTTGACTATTATAGAGAGCAAACGGATATTATATTAAAAAGTCTTATAGAAAGTAACATAAATATGAATATTTCTATATTCTATGAAAAGCAAGATTCTTATAGAGTTATAAAAGAATTAACATATCATATAGGAAACGTAGGGTTAGAGGTAAAAAGTAATAATGAAAATAGACAAGATATAGATATTGCAACTTCTATTTATGGAGATGCAAAATATATAAGAAAAGAAATGCAAGTAAATAATGAAGAAATATATTATTTATATATTTATTTATTAATATATGCAGAAGATATAAAAGAATTAGAATATTCAATTAGTAAAATTGAAGGTATATCACAAAGTAAAGGACTACAAACAAGAAGAGCAAACTTTAGACAAGAAGAAATATTTAGAAGTTGTTTACCAATAATGGAAAATAATAAATTGATAAAAAATGTTGCAAAAAGAAATATATTAACGTCTAGTATTATAGCTACATATCCATTTATTTCATCATCTATTTTTGATAAAGAAGGTATATTTATTGGAACAAATATCTATAATAATTCACTAGTATTTATTGATCGATATGATACACAAAAATATAAAAATGCAAATATATGTATTTTTGGGACAAGTGGAGCAGGGAAATCTTTTTATACAAAAATATTAATTCTAAGATATAGGTTGATGGGGATTAAGCAATATATTATAGATCCTGAAAGAGAATATGTTAGTTTAGGAGAAAAATTGGAAGGAACAAGAATTATTATAGGACCCAATTCTAAAACATATATCAATATATTGGAAATTAGAAAAGAAAGTATAGAGGAAGGAGAAAATGGATATTTAGCAACAAAAATAGGAAAATTAATAGGATTTTTTAATTTAATTTTCGGAGAATTAAATGAAGAAGAAAAAGCCCTAATAGAAGAAAAATTAATCGAAACATATAAAGAAAAAAATATAAATTTTGATGATAAATCTTTATATAAAAAAGAGAATAAAAAATATATATTTAAAAATAAAAAAGACATGCCTATATTAGAGGATTTATATGAACAATTAAAAAAAGATAAAAAAACAGAAAAATTTGCAATAAAATTAATTCCTTTTGTGAAAGGATCCATGAAATTTTTTAATCATCATACAAACGTTGAATTAAAAAACGAATTAATTATTGCAGATATATATGAGCTAGGAGAAGAAAATCTAAAATATGGAATGTACCTATTTACAGATATTTTCTGGGATAAAATAAAAGAAAATAGAAAAGAAAAAAAAGCAATTTATTTAGATGAAATATGGAGATTAATAGGAGTAACGTCCAATAAAAATGTAGCAAGTTTTATTTATAAAATTTTTAAAACAATTAGAAAATATGGAGGAAGTAGTGTTGCTATTACACAAGATATTTCGGATTTATTTAGCTTAGAAGATGGGATATACGGAAAAAGTATTTTAAATAATTCTAGTATAAAAACTTTTTTTGCACTAGAAGAAGAAAATATAAAAGTATTATCAGAATATGCCAATCTATCGGAAAAAGAAAAAATAGAAATAAAATCTTTAAAAAGAGGAGAATGTTTAATGTTTGTTGGAGAAGATCATATATTAACAAAAATAGAATGTTCAGATGAAGAATATGAAATTGTAAAGGGAGAAAAAAAGGATGTCTAAAATTATAACAGCTATTATAGAAGAAAATATTCTAAAAAAAATAAATAAAAATAAAATAACAGAAAATAAAAATATATTATATAAAGAAGCAATTTTAGATACTTTAAAAAAGAATAAAAAAATAAATGCAATTATCATTAGTGAAAAAATACCTGGAGAAATCGATTTAATAAAAATAATAAAAAAGATAAAAAAAGTAAATAGAAGAATAAGAATTATAATAATTTTATATAACAAAAAAAATAGGGATGAATTAATAAAAAATAATATTAATGATATTTATTATAATAATTTTATTAGTATTAATAAATTAATAAAAAGATTAAAAGAAACTCAAATTGTAAAAAGAAATAAAAAAAACAATAAAAAAGCAAATAATTTTAAAATAAATACTAAAAGTAATTTAATAAATAAAAAAATAATAAATAATTTAAAAATAAAAAATTTAATAAATAGAATAAATTATAATAACATAAAGGAAAAAGAAAAAAATATAGAAAATAAAAATAATGTGATTTTTATTTTTGGAAGAAACAAAATAGATAAAAAAATAATAGAACTAATTATGATTAAAAAATTAATAATAAAAAATAGAAAAATAATTATAATTCATTTAAAAATAAATAATAAGAAAATAAATAAAATGGAAAATAAAAGAATCATAAAAAAGAACAAAAGAAAAGATAAATATAAATTAAAATTAAAAATAGATTATAAAATAAGAGAAAATAAAATTAATAAAAATCTTATTGAAATAATAAATATAAACAAAATATTAAAAAATAAAAATAAATTAATAATATTAAAAATAATTAAAAAAATAATAAAAAAATATAATAACAAGCAATATTATATAATCTTTAATATAGATTATATAAATGAAAATATAAATAATAAAAAAATTAAAATATTAAATAAATATACAAATCTAATTGTCGTGGAAAATAATGAAAAAAATTTATTACTTTTAAATAGAAATAAAAATAAAAAAATAAATTTAATAATTATAAATTATATAAAAAATAATATATCAAAATATTTTTATAAAGTACTATTAAAAAATAGATACAATAAAATAAAAATAATAAATTTTATAAAAAATGATTAATCAAAAAATATAAATTATTTATTAATACAAATAAATAATTAAATAATTAATAAAGAAATTTAATTATAAAGGAATAGTATAATAGAAAGAATTTAAAAATTTTTAAATAATAAAATAAGATAAAAATTTTATAATGGATAAAAAATAAAAGTTTACAGAATTGAAGAATGATATTACTAAAATAAATAAATTATAGAATAATAAAAAATGCAAAAACGACTAGAACATTATAAAAAATGAAACATTTATTAACAAAAAGATAAAGCAAATAAGTAAACATAATAGAAAAATAAATAAAAATAAAAATGATATAAAGTAAAATATTTACTAAATTCCTATACATATTTAAATATAAGAATAGAAAAAATATATTTTCTATTTTATGAAAAAGTATAAAAAGAAAATTATTAAAGATATAAAAATGATTAAGAATTTATACAAAATATAAATAAAGTAAAAAATAGAAAAATAAAAAAATTAATAATTAAAAAAATTATAAATATAAAATTCATAATAATTATCAAATTCAAAAAAAGTATAAAAATAAAATAAATAATAAATTAATTAATCATAATAAAATAATAATAAAGAAATAAATTAAAAAAATATTAAAATAAAAAGAACAAAAAATAGAAAAATAAAAAATTAATAATTATAAAAATTATAAATATAAAATTCATAATAATTATCAAATTCAAAAAAAGTATAAAAATAAAATAAACAATAAAATCAATTAATTATAATAAAATAATAATTAAAAATAATAATAAAGAAATAAAGTAAAAAATATTAAAATAAAAAAATAAACCAAAAAAGAAGGAACAAGAATAGATAAAAAAATGTATAAGAAATAGAACTTAAAAGTTTACAATTATTATAAAAAAATATTAAAAAATGAAAAATAAACAAAAACACAATATAATAAAAGTAGGTTAAAACTAGGTAACAAAGGGAAAAGAAAAAGTGTTAGAAAAGCAAAAAAGAAAAATACAAGAAGAAAATTAGTAAACATAACACAAAAAATAAAATATATAAAAAAGAAAAAATACAGCCTGTTTTGATATATTTTGTTTATATAGAAAATTCTACACTAAAATAAAAAAGTTCAAAAATAAATATTATTTGTAAAAAAATATAAATAGAAGAAAAAGTAGATAAAAAAGTAAATTAAAAATAGTAAATAAAAAAAGTAATAAAAAATAAATAATAAGAAAAAGAAAAAGAAAAAAAAAAAAAAAAAAAAAAAAAAAAAGAAAATATAAAAAAAAAAAACATAAAAATAATAAAATGAAAAAATAAATTAAAATAATATATAAAAATAATAATAAAAAAATAAATAATAAATAATAAATAATTAATAATTAATAATTAATAATTAATAATTAATATTTGGAATATTAATTATTTAAATTAATGATAAAAATATTTTTAAATAATAAGTAAATAATTTAAAAAATATAAAAAAACAAAATAATTAATAAAGAATTTTGTAGGAATTATAAAATAAAAAAAGAGTAATATATAAAAAAATTTAAAAAATGTAAAAGTTAAAGTTTAAAAGTTTACATTTGTGAAAAATAATAAATAATAAAAAAATTATAAAATGATTAAAATTAAGGAGATTAAGCAACTTTGAAAGATAGATGTTTTATAAAAATGATCAAAAAAAGTAAACATAATTTATAAATAAAATTAACATGAAAAGATAAATAATATGAAAAATAGATACATTAATCAAAAGGAGTAAGAAAAAATAGAAGAAAAATTATGTGTTAGGAACTATTTTGTTTTATATTTTTTTTATAAATATAAAGTAAATAATTAAAAAGAATCGAATTTTATAATAAGTATAAAAATGTAAATTAATAAATTTAATGATTTATAATTATATAATTTTTATATAAAAATAAAAAATCTAATGAAAAAATATATTAATATAAAAACTAAAAAAATATAAAAAGAGAAAAATTAAAAAATATATATTTAATAAAAAGATATAAATAAAAAAATATCTAAAAAATTATAAAAAAATAATAGATAATAAAAATGATAATAATAATAATAAAATAATTATTTAAAAAAATAATAAATAAGTTAATAAAAAATGATTTATTCAAATAATAATAAAATAATAAATAAATAAAAATAAAAAATAAAATAAAAAAATAAAAATAAAAATATTAATAAAATTAATAAAAATAA
>CALXEX010000065.1 GCA_944387445.1 uncultured Clostridia bacterium
TGTGATGCGGCAGGGCTTCGAAGTGCAGACAAGAGACACGCGAAGATTTTCGCCTTGCAGGTCCGTTGGATTGTTAAGAACGGCAGTAAATGGCGCTCGAGCCTTGTGAGGAACGGTGATTGCATTGCCCAGCACGAGCGTGGCGCCTTGGGACGCATTCGGCAGAATGCTTGAGGTGCCTGTTCCGTGCGGGTTGTTGTTCGTCCAGCGGTAAGTTTGTCCGAAGAGCTGATATTCAAGCGTGCCAGTTATCCCGATAGCCAAACCGTTGCCGAGCGGAATTGGAAGTGTTGCAACGGGTCTGCCTGTCGCCTCATTTTCTATGATGAGTCCGATGCGCTCAGGTTTTGCTCGCTCTGGCGGCTGATATTCAAGGTAATAATCCGTTCCGGCGTTGCCTGACGGTGCGCCGCTCCAAATAATTCCCGTCCCCAGATTGGTTCTCGATAGATCAATGTCGGCGATGCCAGCGGAATGCGCTGCTGGCATAAGTGCGAAAAAAATTGAAATAAGGCTGGCAAGAGCTTTTTGCGGCCTGTTGCAAATAAGGTTAGTGACGGACATATGGCTGGCGATCAAAGATAAATGGCGAACCAAGGTGCGTCGTCTTCTGGACGCTGCACGGTGGGCAGTTCGTGCGGTGTTGCGTCGAGTTTGGACGTCGGCTCCGCATTCTGAGGTGCCTCGCCGACCGCTGGTCTGCGAGGGTTGTCAGCAGGAGAAAAATGACAAACGAGGGTTTCCCTGATGACCCGGGCATCCGGATGAGCTGCAATGGCTTTTTTGAGTGAATAAGGTGCCCAGCAGACGCGCTTTTCATCCTTTTCCGACCAGATGACTTCAATGACGCCTGTTTCGGGGGCTGCGCCGAAATAAGCCCGCGATCGTTCATTGAGGACCGTATCCATGGTGGAAATACTTTGTTCGGCCAGCAGGCGGGCGACGGCGCCGAAGGGGAGCTTTTCATCATCGCCATTTCTAAGTTCGGCGACAAATTGCCAGCCTTTCATCGTTTCGAATTCAACAGAAAGAATCGCGTCGTCAGCTGGAACAAGCCGTCGCCGATAGATGGGCATCAACACGTTGGGCGGAATGGAGCTCGGATCAATCGAGACGTCATTGCTGCGGTAATTGTTGAGACCAGTGATGACCAGCCAGTCACCGCTTTTCGCGGAAACCGAATAAGTTTCGGGTTTTGCTTCAGGAGCGTTTGGCACATGAAGAAGCGCCGTCGCACCTGTAAGCGTCTGGGCCGGCATGATCTGGCCTTCGGCAGCGATGATGCTGCCGTCAAGATTTGCTGCAAGCCGCGTCGAATCGTGGTTTCGCGATGCTGAAATCTGCCAGCGGCCGCGACCTGTATCGTGCGAGAGTGATGCATTAAGAGACGACTGGCTGTTGCCTTGAGCGCCTGATAAGGCATAACTCCAAAGCTGGTTCTCGCCGAAAGTGCCGCTTACCCCTTCTGTAGCGTAAAGCGTGCCGTCATCGGCGCGCTGCAGACCGAAATTGGCATACTGCGACGATGCGCTGTAGCCGAAAAGTAGCGAGAGCGGCACGGAGGCGCTCAGATAAAGGATCGTTTCGCGATCATCGACGCCGCCCGGAAGTTTGCTGCGGTCGTGCTGCAGCGAGAGCGAAACGCCGATGCCGCCCCAGTCAGTGTTGAAAGCTGTCATCAGGCTTTCCCTGCGTCGGTCGTCCTCGTAGCGATAGAGCGAGCCGCTCAGACTCCAATTGCCCAGGCTGCCGACGGGCTGAGAGAACGAGAGTGCAAGCTCGTCCGAAAGATTGCCCTGGTAGTTCGAGTAGAGCCATTCGTCATCATCTCGTCGCGAAAGCAGTTCACTGAGCGTAAGGTATCGTCCCGATGTATAGCGCCGCCAATTGACGTTTAGAAACGCGCCGGTGGATGTGAAATGCTTTTGCCACTCGAGAGCAAGCCGAGAGCCTGTACGCTTCTTGTCGTCGCTCTTTTCCAGCGAGTAGTCGGCATAGTCAAGCTGGATCGATGCTGCGCCGAGCTGCCCCAGATTGGCGGCAAGGCCGGCGGCAGCGTTCCAGTAATCTTCTGAAATCTGAGCGCCGCCGAAGATTGTCATGTCCCAAGGCAGACCGTAGCCGAGTGCGCCAGCTGCAACAAATGGCTTTTCGTCGCTGCTCGATGCTGTGCCGCGCCAGCGTCCCAAGGCGGCTGCGTAGTGCATACGACCTGCGCGAAGTTGCAGTGCCGTCTGGTTGAAAGGCACCAGGAACGTGCGCTCCTCGCCGTTTTGCTCGTGTACTGTTACTTGTAAATCTGTGCCTGAGGTGAGGCCAGGCAGGTTTTCAAAGGAGAAGGGACCGGGCTCGACGTTGCGTTCGAATACGATCCGACCGAACTGACGAACAGTTACTCGCGCTGCCGTACGTGCGATGCCGGAGACAATCGGCGAATAACCGCGGTCGATTGTCGACATCATTGATTCATCGTCGTAGAACTCCAGGCCAAGAATCGGCAGCGCGTCTTGATAGAAAGCCTGCGTGTAGATTTCGCCGGCTCGCAGTCGTGTCTTTGTTTCGCCGAATACTCTTGTGAGGTAAGCACTGCCGCGCTCGAAATCCCGATCGTTCGTTTCTCCGGAGTCAGCTGAGAATGCGCCGTTGGCGTAAAGGCGCCATTCATTGAGATTGAGTCTTGCATCGAGTCCCAAATAGCCATGAGAGCGACGAATGTCGTCGTAACGCTCCCAGTCAGCGTTGGCGCGGTAGTTGATGACGGCTGACGGCACGCCGTAAGTCCAGCGCTGCGGCGGCACAATGTCGTCTTGCATGCCGAAGGCGCTGTACCAGCTTCGGGGGATCGAAATGTCGGCGCGCAGGGTAATGGGGTCAAAAGTAACGGAAGCGCCCGGCAGCAGTTCTTCGATATCTTCCACGAGCTCAAGCGGCTTTTTGCGGCTGAGCTTTGGGAGCTCCTCAAATCGCAACGGCTGAATGAGAAGCACCATGGCAGGGAAACGGATGCCGAGCGTGTTGTCGGGCTTGCGAAAGATTTCGACGTTCTGCCGCACCATGAAACGATCGTTGACAAAGAGGTCGTACTGCCTTCGGCCAATGTCTGCGTTTTCAATGAGTTTTGTGAAGTCGACGGATGCGGCATCTTCGCCGAAAATGTCTCGAAGCGCACTGGGGCTGAAGCTGCTTCGAATGGCATCGCTTCCATCGGCAGCAGAAATGCCATGACTTGATGTGCCGTTCCCGTCCTCGGCTTTTGTGTTTGCAGAAGAAAGTGCGGCAACGCTCTTCTGTGCGGCAAGAGTAAACAGAACAGCGAATAGATGAATCAGCGGCTTCATCAGCGCCCGACGATGGTTCTGTCGCATCATGGTTCGCCCTGGTTCTCGAAAATAGTCGACAGGTCGCCTGGCGTCTTTTCTTTATGCGTCTCCTTCGCTTGAGGCGTTGCGCGTGACGAACGCTGAGATGGCGTCAATATCCGCGGAAGAGTTGTTTGTCCGTTTTCAGCAATCAGCGTGATGGAAACTTTCTTCGGGCAACTTCTCACTGGGAGCGTGAGCGTTGAGTTGGGGGCGATCATCGGCAGAATGGCTGTTCGGATGCATTCAATGCCATCAGAAGCTTCGTCGCTTAAAAGTCGAACGGAGCTCACCGTGCACCAGTAGGGTGATGGATTTCTGATCTCAAGTCCTCGATCGCAGCATTCTGCATCAAGAAGCGTTTTAGCTTCTTCGACGCTGAAAGCATTGGCGAGTGTTTTCGGCCGCCAAAAAAGCTTGATGCTGCCGAGGAAGCTGAGCTTCAGCCGCGACAATTCATCAACAGGTGCACTTGCGGCTGCTTCAGCAGGCAGAATTCGCAGGTTGATGATGTAAAGGCTTTCGACGTCCTTCGGAAGGTCGTCTCGAAGGCGAACGATGCGAAAAGCGTAGGTATCGTCCGGACGAATGAGCCGGATGCCGGGCGACGCCATGAAGTCTTCCGTTTCTTTAGCGGCCGTGCCAACGCTTTGAAACGGCGACACGCTGAGCGCGACGAGAAGGGACACCGTGCTGTTGTTTTCGAGTGAAAGCGTTGCGGCGCCGGCATCTTCGTCGTAAATCACGCGTGAAGTCAAAATGCGGATCGGGGCTTCTTGGTGTGCTGCAGTCAAATCGATCGCTGGCGTCATTTCGGCAGCTTCCGGTGTTTCAGCAATAAGAAGCAATCCTCCAGCGAGTGCTGAAATGAAAGTGGCGAAGCGCATCATGGCTTTTCGACCTTTATGTCAGCTTCCGATTTCACTGCTGTTCCATAGTCATCCATGCTGGCCCAGACGAGCCGAAAGGCATCGGGCGTGTGATCTGGCAGGGCAAACTGCACAGCCGCGCCAGGCGCAATGACGCAGTCGTCAAGCTGCTTTGTATTGCCGTTGATGCTGTAGGCGGCAACGGTCACATTGAAGTTCGACGGATTTTCTGCAATCAGGCGGCGGCCGCTGATTCGCCATCGCAAGCCTTTGATGCTGTCCAGCATGGTTCCGGACAGCGCTTTCGGACGGTAAAACACCTTGACGCGAAGGCCGTATTCGATTTGAAGCGTATTGGCATTCTTGTCGTAGCTCCCCGGCACAGAGTTCGTTCGCAGATAGAAAAGCGTCTCCTTGTCGGCGGGGTACTTTTCAGGGTAAAGCAGCGTTACTTGCAAGCGAATGTGCTTTCCGGGCGGTGAAAACGCTACAGGCGGCGTTACGACGAAGTCTTCGATTTTTCTGCCCGCTTGATCTTCAATCCAGGCGCGCGTCAGAAACTGTGTTGCGGTCTCGTTGGCAAAAACCGTAGCTGCGCTCGTTTGACCGTCGTGCATGATGAGGCGTGTGTTCGAAACGGAAAGGCCGCCGCTCTCGGCCTCTGAAGAGGCAATGAGGAGCGCAGCCCAAAGACAGAGACCGAATGGAAGACGCATAAAGGCACTCTGCAAGAGCGGATTGCGGTTGTAGTCAAAACGGCCGGCTTGACTGTTGCAGAAGCCGGCCGGAAAGCAAATGGCAACAGTGCGGTTTGTGAGTTGTCTGGTGGGATCGGAGGCCCCCAGAAGCGTCAAAGCCGCACCATGTTGAATTACTTGTACTGAAGGACGACTTTCATGCGTGCCTTCACCTTGCCGGGCGTGACGTCGCCGTCGGTTGCCTTCTGCATCACAGCCGCCATGGGAATCGTGACGCCGTCGTCAAGCACGCGCATGTCGGCTGTCGAAACAAGGTTGGAGGCACCATTAATTGCATAGGCGTCGTTGCTTTCAAAATCGGGGGTGTTCTCTCCGGGTTTCGCGTACTTCACCAATACACCAATGTTTTCTGCTGACTGTTCACCGCCTTCGGCGATAGGCGCGAGCAGATGGTTGGTGTTGTAGACGCCCATCGTTTCGTAATCGTTGTTAAGGTCACTGAAAGTCAGTGAAGACGTTTCAATTTCAATTTCATCCGTCTTCCCGCTGAGCTTCTGAACCAATCGGCAATCCTCAATCTTCAGGTTGAAGGTTACCGGCGCCGTTTGAATATCGGTCGTTGTGAAGTATTCCGCTGGATAGGTGCCGAGCTGAACAGGCGCGCCGTTCAGATCAGTGTTGAGTTTGCAGGCGTTTGCAATGATGCGACCTTCAAAGTCAATCGTAGTCTGAGGAAAGATCGTGTTGTCTTTTTCGCCGGGTGCAGCAAAGGCTGCTGTGCCGATAGCGAATGCACTGAGCGCAACGATTAGCCGTTTCATATGATGTTTCTCCCGAATTTTTCGATGTTCAGGGATTGTTCTACAAAATTAATATTTGCATGAATTGAGCAAAGAGAGGAAAAACCATCTCATAAATACAAAGAATAGGAAATAAAACTTGAATAGCAATCGGTTGATTTGATTATCTCTAAACTAATAAAAA
>CALXEX010000066.1 GCA_944387445.1 uncultured Clostridia bacterium
CGTCCTCTTCTGGGCGGGCAGCATCTTCGGGCGGCCGACGCCGCAGCACCGGCTGCGCGCTTTCTTTCCGTCCGCGCCGCGGCGGTGCGAGTGATCTCGACCCGGCTGAAAAGCATTGTCGCCGGGATCGCGCCCGCGATAGGATTCGTTTGTACCTGCCATCCTGTCGAAAGCGCTTCTTCGGCATGAGATCGGTGCTGCGCCGGCGAGCTGGCGCGACGGAAGCGCAGCTCTAAACGTAGGCGATTCCTGCAATGCGCTTTCGAAACGCACTTCTTGTCGGCACGCTTGCCGCCGCGCTCTTGCCTGCGCTGGCTTTTTCAGTCTGGCAGTATGACGATGTGCAGGAGCGCATTGCATCGGAGGATGCGCGGCAGATGCAACTGGCCGCCGAGGCTGCTTCCGTCGTGGCGGAAACCGTCGAACGTGCGCGCCGCGCAGTGCTTGTCGCAGCTTATTCCGCGTCGATTCCTCTTTCCGAAGCGCCGACGCCGGCGCTTGTGCGAATGCTCGGCGAGACGCTGCGGCGCATCGCGCTTTCGCAACCGGTGATTGAGAATCTGCATGTCGACGATGCTCATTTGAAAAGTCTTCTTTTCTGGCCGAGCACAAATGAAGCAGGAGATTCGAACCTCAATCAAAATCATGCTGACCGCTGGCATGCGGCGGCACTCCAAGCCAAGCCCGGCGCTGCGCTGATTTCGCCCGTTTTCCGCGCCAAGGGTGCTTTTGAAGGCTTTACCGTCAATATAGCTGCTGCGATCCCGAACGCGGGGGATGCTTCAGCGCCGCCCGCAGGCATTGTTTCGACAGCGCTACGGCTTGACGAGCTCGGGCGCGCCATGGCGAAGCGTCTTTTGGGGACGGATCTGCACGCGGCGCTCTTTGACGAAACGGGACGCTTGATCTATCCGTTCGAAGGTGCAAGCGAGGCGGAGGCGGCCGCGCTCGGAAGCATGCTGAAAGAGCGCTCGTCTGAAGATGACGAGGGCATCATCATTCTTAAGCCAGATTCTGCGCGCGAAGCAGAAGAAAGCGACATCGCCAAGGACGCCGTGCTCAAGCCGCTGGCAGTTGTTGTTGCTCGGCTGCGCAATGATGCGCCCGATTGGACGGTCGCCATCTATCGCGACGCCGACCAACGCGTGGCTGAGATGACGGTGCTCAAGCACCGGGCATTGGCTTGGGCGGCGCTGCTCTTTATTTTGACTGCGTTCTTGAGCGTGCTGATGTCATCGGCCATGAGCCGCGCAGTGGAGAAGCTCTCCCGATTTTTGTCGAGCAACAGCACGGTGCCCGACGAAAGCGAGCGCATTCGTTTTCCGCAGGAACTCGCGGATTTTCAGCTTGCGTATGTGAAGACCAAAATCGAGCGCGACCGGAGCGCTGCGGCGCTTCGATCGCTCAACGAGCGACTGCATGCTGAAGTTCAGGCGCGAACAGCTGAGCTGCAAAAGCGCCGAGCGACGCTCGAAGCGCTTTTCGATGGCATGGCCGAAGGCGTTGTGCTGCTGGCAAACGGACGCATAGATGCGATGAACCGGGAAGCCGCACGCTTTTTCCCAGCGCTTAAACTCGGCGACCCCGCCGAAGTGCTTTGCGCTGCGCTTGGCATTAAGGCGCTCCCTAAGGTTGACCGGCTTGAAGTCGTGAGACATGCGGGCGCAGCGCGCGAGCTGCTTCGCTTTTCTGTGTCAGCGAGCGGTATTTCGCTTGAGGGGCTCCTCATCCGTGACGTCACAGCGCGGGAGGATGTGGCTCAGATGAAGGAAAACCTGCTCGGCATGGCGGCGCATGAGCTGAAGACGCCCGTGCAAACGCTTTCCCTCGCGATCGAAATGCTCGGCAAAACGCAATCGCCGCAGAAAAGCGCTGCCATTCTTACGGATTTGACCGATTCCGTTCGACATCTGCGCACGCTTGTGCACGATTGGCTCGACGTGGCCCGCATTGAAGGCGGCGTGTTTTCCGTTGTCAGAAAGCCTGTGCAGCTGCCGCTTATCGTGCGCCGCGCTGTCCGGCTCGTGCGAACGCAGTATCCATGCCAGCGCGTAGAGGTTTGCTTCGAAGAGGCTGCCGAATGCCTCATGGGCGACGGAGACCGGCTGCTGCAGCTCTTTTCGAATCTTCTGACAAACGCAGCGCGCTACCGCAAGCACGAGGCTGAGAGCTGCGTGCGCATTGAAGGCGTGCGCCGGGGGAGCGTGATCGAAGTTGCGGTTGACGACAACGGCATCGGCATTGCGCCTGCAAACAGAGAAAAAGTGTTCGAACGTTTTTTCCAGGTCGATGCCTCGAACCGCCGGCGTGCCGGCGGCACCGGGCAAGGCCTTGTGATTGCACGTGCGATTGCACGCGCACATGGGGGCGACATCCGCGTCGAACCATCCAAACGGCCCGAGGGCGGCAGCCGCTTCATTCTGACCTTGCCAGCAGCCGGGACGGAAGTTGGCTGAGCCAAAATGCATCGAAAAGCGCCATAGTCTTGATTGCAGCGCACCTTGCATTTTCGGATGCGCATTGCGCGCTTCGCCATTAGACTGCGGCGCAGAGACTCCAAGGCCGTATTCGGCGCAACACTGACATTTTTCCCGCATGGCAGCCCATCGTCCGCTCATTCTCATTGCCGACGACGAATCCAAA
>CALXEX010000067.1 GCA_944387445.1 uncultured Clostridia bacterium
AAAAATTATGTTTTCCCCGCAGTACTTGAATTATGAGGGAAAAACTGAAAATCAGATTTCCCCGCAACAACTCGATATGGAGGGGAAAACTTAAAAATCAGATTTCCCCGTGTTGCGGGGAAACCACTACATACTACGTATGTAAAAAACGTTCCGTTCACACGTCACGCAATGGACGGTAGGGGAACTGCCTAAGTGGCGCAGTTCCCCCCTACCATTGCATAACGTGACTAAAGCAAATTTCAAGAATCAAAAATGTACTTTAGCGAGGTAAAGCGAAATGAATACACAATTTTTTATCCCGATGATCCCGCCAACGGTTACTGCACAGGAGCATCGTGTGGGAATTAGCAAATCGGGCAAGCCATATTTTTATGACAGCGCGGAGATCAAAGCGGCAAAGGTAAAGTTCAGGGATCATCTGGCGGCGTATGTTCCAAAGCAGCAGTACACCGGTCCGGTGCGTTTAATGGTCAAATGGCTTTTCCCAATCACCGGAAATCACCATGACGGAGAGTACAAGACCTCCAAGCCGGACACGGATAATCTTCAGAAGATCCTGAAAGATCTGCTGACGGCGCTGCATTTCTGGAAAGATGATGCGCTGGTGGTATCCGAGATCGTAGAAAAGTTCTACGCTGATCAGCCTGGGCTCTTCATCTGCATACAGGATCTTTGATATGGAACTTTCAGAAGTAAAGCGAAACCTGAACCAAAAGGTAATTTACCACAGCCGGGATTTCGGAAACCGGGAAATGATCTTGACCGCCTGCATTCTGCGCAAAGACAGGAAAAACCGTTTTTTCTACCAGGCAGAGATCCAGGATCTTAAGGCTAAACACAGTATAACAATATGCAGCCTTGACAGGATTTCGGCTGTGAAATAGGAGGTATGTTTTCTGCCAAATATAACTTCTAACGCATGAATCAAATGCCCTTATTTTCTAAAGCAAAAAGAAAATAAAAAAAAGGCGTTATACTGTTGTCCAATTTTTGAAAACCAAAAAAGCACTAAGATCATTTTCAATACATCTGAAGATAAAGACGAGCATATCAAAAACTTCTGCGCAACCGGCTTTTACCTTGGCTGCCCGATTGCTATAGCCGCAAAAGAAAAACTTGAATTGAATGGAGAAATATAATGATTTACGGTAATTTAATTAAAGGTACTATGCCTGCAAATACGGGGTGAGAGAATGAAAGCAATATTGAAATATCCGGGAGGAAAATGGAGAATAGCGCAATGGATACTGTCATATTTTCCCGCCCACAAAGTTTATCTTGAACCATTTTTTGGAAGCGGTGCAGTGTTCTTCAACAAAGAGCCGTCATACATAGAAACCATAAACGATATGAACGGTGATATCGTTAATCTGTTCAAAGTTTGCCGAGAATACCCGGAAGAACTTGCAAAAGCAATTGAACTCACACCGTTTTCAAGAGATGAGTTTATCAGTTGTAATACTCCTTCAGATGATCCGATTGAACAGGCAAGAAGAACCCTTGTCAGATATCATCAGTCTTTCGGAACATCAAACAGCAGCAAAAACAGTTGGCGTAACGTGCAAACTTATGGTGGTCCGCGCTGTGCTACTATGTGGAATTGCTTGCCGGATATCATCACTGAATGCTGCCAACGTCTTAAGGACGCTCAGATAGAGAACACGGATGCGTTGACCCTTATTAAGCGGTACAACAATGAAAACACCTTAATTTATTGTGATCCGCCATATCTGCAGGGTCTCCGAAAACGGAATATGTATAGATGCGAAATGACCGATGAACAGCATGTTGAATTGCTTAGGCTGCTTAAAAAGAGCAGATCACTTGTTATATTAAGCGGCTATGATAACGATCTATATAATTCCGAACTTTCAGATTGGTACACGGCCGAGAAAATAACAACAGCGCAAATGGGACTGCATCGGACAGAAAAACTGTGGATGAATTTTCAGACTGAGATCAAGGAGTTAATATGACCTACATATGCAGCTGCTCCGGCGGTTATCCAGAATGGCATATAAAGCAGGAGGAATAATTTATGGAACTTCTTGAATATAAAAACAAAATATTTAATTTGTTTAATTGCAAAAATTTTGAGGAATTGCCTAATAAAATGTTGAATAGCGGTTATACTTCTGAACTATTCGATGAATATATGAAAATAGTAGGCAATTTGAATAAAGATTGGATTAAGCATTTATTTCAATATTATCAGGCTGACAGAATCAATAAAAAACAAGATTTTACACCAAATTGTTTGAGTAGTTTGGTAAGCAAACTTTCCGGTAAAGCCGATGTTATTTATGATTGTTGCGCAGGAACAGGAAGTTTAACTATTGAAAAATGGAAAGAAAGTCCTAATGCATTGTTTATATGTGAGGAATTAGATAAAAGCGCTATACCGTTTTTGCTTTTTAATTTGGCAATAAGAAACATGCATGCATATGTCATCAACGGTAATGTCCTGACCAAAAAAACAGAAGCAAGATTTGAAATAAAAAAAGGAGTAAAATACGGAATCATTGAAAGAATTGATTCAATAGAATTGTCTGTAAAAGCGGATGTTTCAATATCAAATCCACCCTATAATATATCTTGGAATCAACCTGTAGCACTTGAAGCATTGACTGATGAGCGATTCAATAAATGTGAATTGCCGCCTAAAAGTAATGCAAATTATGCCTTCATTTTGCATTGTTTGTCTGCAGCTAATGAAAAATCTTGTCTTATTCTACCAAATGGAATATTGCGATCTAATGGTGCAGAACAAGAAATCAGAAAATATCTGATTGACAATAACTTAATAGAAAGTGTGATCATTTTACCGGATAAAATGTTTGAAGTTACATCAATATCAACTTGTATTTTAGTCTTAAATAAAAAGAAAAATAATGACATAATTTCTTTTATTGATAGTAGGCAAAATTATTCAATTGAAGTAAGAGAACAAAATGGACAGGTTGGAGGTAAATCCCATACAAACAGAACTTATTTAAAAGAATATAAAACATTTAATGAAAGGCAGATAAATGCAATTATAAATGCTATATCCAGTGGGGAAAGTATTCCTGAGTTTTGCATTACTGTAACAAGTAAAGAGATACAGCAAAAGAATTATGATATTTCTCCAAGTACATATATTCAATTCAAAGAGCAAGAGCAATTGCATCGTCCTTATGAGGAGATTGTTTCAGACCTTAATTTCATAAATCAACAACGAAATGCTTGCAAGTTGGTGATAAATGAAACGCTCGCAAAACAATATGGACTTGATATAAATTTATATAAAGAAGATAAGAAACTTGCTGAAGAGTCAGCGAATAATATTAAAACCTTGTTAGATTTAAAAGTTATAACTCCTGACTATATATCATTTACAAAGAATAAAAATGAAATCTGTATAAAAACGAATGATAAGGAAATCCTTTCTTTTTTGTTTGAGAGATTTATAAAAATGTGGGGACAGAATATTCAGCAATTCAATATTTTTGAAAACAGATATTTAGTTGAATTAAGAGATGCGATGTTGCCGGAATTGTTGAGTGGTAAGTTAGATGTAAGTTTATTAAAGGAGGCAAAAGAATGAAAGTTTATGAGTTAATGACCGAATTATCGAAATATGAAGCAGGGCTGGAGGTCAGCATAAATTGCAGCATGACCGTTCCGCAACTCGAGGCTTGTGTAGAACTTGGTGAAGATGAAAACGGAGATACGCTTTACTCCGTCAGCGGCAAGTGCGATGACATAGACGGAGATTCAGATGGCGTTGTGCTCTATTTTTAATCAAGGTGGATGGTTAAATGAAAGAAAAATATAGCCTTGAAGATTTTATCCAAAAATTGGCAGTATCATCTTCAGAAATTATTTTTGATGATGAAACTGAATGCGTGTTTGAGTGTTCAATTAAGTATCACTGTTTGACAATAAGCGATAATCAAAACAGTGTTTCAATTTATTTATAAAAAAGGAGATATAAAATTGACAACACATCATATCAAATTGAAAGAGCAATTTTGCGATGCGGTGTATTTCGGTGACAAGCTCTTTGAGATTCGCAAAAATGACCGTTACTACCAAACGGGCGATCATATTAGATTTGTTCCGATTAAAAATTTTTCTGTTGAATGGTTTTCGTCAACAATCCCATTTGATCATCCCATTAAAGATAAAGAATATGAGATAACATATATTTTCAGCGGTTGGATCATTCCACGAGATTATGTTGTTTTAGGAATCAAGGAGGTACAGAATAATGAATGATCAGTTACAACAGGCAATAGCAGATTTACTCAGCAAATTTGGCATAGTTATTGACAAAGGTGTGGATTGGACAAGTGATATGTTTTTTCCATACATACAAGAATTGATACACCGTATGCAGATCTATAAGATTGTAACTTCCAGTCTTTTGTTGGCTTTTATCGTTTTGATCTTTATACTGTGCGGCATATTTTTCAAGAAAGCCTACTCTGCCAATGAATTAGTTGAAAAAACCGGTGAAGAAAACTGGTGTTTTCATGAATTCGGCGATTTGAAAGATAGTACGGCTGTAGCGTGTATAGTATGTGGTGTAGCCATCCTTGTCGGTTTGTTTATATCTGTGATGTGTATAGACAGCATCATATCCTGGGCAATTATGCCGGATGTTAATTTTATAAAATACTTAGGCAATATGTTATCTGCTTAATCTTGGAGGATGCGAAATGAAAATTAATATTTTAGGTACCGAATACACCGTTGAAGAGCGAAGCTTGGAAACGGATAAAAAACTTGCAGGAGCGGACGGATATTCGGATCATACTTCCAAGGAGTGCATTGTTGATGAAATGAAAAAGTCTAACGAGAGGACTTTAAAAAATATCGAACTTTATAAAAAAATCTGTAATAAGGCACGAAATTATACACGCTTTTCTTCATGAATCCGGGCTGGATGTTTGTAGTTGGGCGCATAATGAAGAGATGGTGGACTGGCTTGCTATTCAGTTTCCAAAGTTGTATGAAGCCTTTTTGCAGGCTGATTGTATTTAGTTGAAATTTGTGTCGAGGTGATAGTGTATGACTTTTGCAGAGTTGAATTCTTATAAAGACAAGGTTGAGCAGCTGGAAATCATCCGCGAGGAACTTAAAGCAGAATATCTGAAAGGCATAGATCCGTCTCAGATATCTGTGCAGACGGGGACGGTGGGAGATCCTACGGCTCTTTTTGCTTTGCGCTCTATGGAACTTGAAAGACAACTTTCCGCTGAATTTAACAGGCTTGTTGCTGAAATTGAAGAGATCCAGCACTACATATTCAGTATTCAGGACGAAACTGTCAAAACCATAGCCGAATTAAAATTCATTAAATGCATGACTTATGAAGAGATTGGCCAAAAGATGAACTATCACTACTCGACCTGCATTAAAAAATTAAATGCTTATCTTTCACAACATTCACAAAAATCACAATAGATCTGTGGTATGATTAAAATAGCAAATAAGATCAGAGCAAGCCTGCCGTTTGGATGGGCTTGCTTTTTTATGGGGAGGTGAGCCTTACGGCTTTAACTGCAAAGCAGGAAAAATTCATACAGGGCCTTATAATCGGCCTGAGCCAGCGTAAGGCTTACCGCGCCGCGTATCCGAGCTCTGAAAAGTGGAAAGATGCAGCTGTTGACAGCAAAGCATGTGCTCTTCTTAAGACGGATAAGATTTTGACAAGGTATAACGAACTGAAAGAAAAGGCAGAAAACGCTGCCATAATGACGCGTGCGCAGCGTATGATCACGTTGTCTGATATTGCGCAGTTCAGTAAAAAAGACGATGCACGGATCAAGGCGATCGATACGCTTAACAAGATGGACGGCATATATACCAACAAGATCGAGCTTTCAAAGCCTGTTGACGAAACCGTAAAAGAAATGACCGAATACCTGAACGGGCGAATTGAAAATGACAACCAGACAAAAACAAATACTTGACCTGCTCTATGATCAGCCCGTTCTGATAGGTCATTGGGTGGGATTTAAAGACCTGACCGCTCTGCATAACGAGTGGTTGAGGTCTTTTCTTTATTCAAAAGAAAACCAGACGAAACAGGCACACAGAGGCTCTTATAAAACAACGGACGTTTCTTTATTTATGGCGCTGCATACAATCGTTGCGCCAAATCAAAACATCCTGTTT
>CALXEX010000068.1 GCA_944387445.1 uncultured Clostridia bacterium
GGTGCTGACGCCGGGAACTGCCGGCCGGGACGGATCGTCGGATTTCAGCGCAAAGATCACGGAAATTCAATACAACCTGGATACCATGGAGGTGAAAGAAGACGTCGCGCCGGAAGATAGTGTCGGCAACGTCGAAATTCGTGGCGATGTTTCGATATCTAATCAAGAAAACGCTTTCCACGGAAGAACGACCGTTACGGAAGGAAGCACGCTGCTGGCGGCTGCTGACAATGTCCTTGGACAAGCAAAAGATTTGCAGCACACGTCCGAGCTGGTGCTGGAGGCGAGCGCAGGCTTCGATCTGAATGGTCACGAGCAGACGATCGGGATGCTCAATGCGCAGACGAATGCCTGGGTCGATCTTGATGGCGATGAGGCTGCAGAAGACGGCCGTGCGGCATCGGGAGCTCTGCTGGTTATCGAGAATGGCGGTGCTACGGCAAGTGCCAATGCCCTTCGCGGCACGGGCACAATCGTTCTTGAATCGGGCGTGCTGAGCGTTGCAGGCGCCAATGCGGCGCTTGCGGGCGACTTTGTGATCGGCCAGGCGGCCGCTGCGAATGCGTCGCTGCTTGCTGAGAGTGATGAAAATGGCGAAAACCAGGGAGATCCAACTGGCATCTCTGCCGTAACCGTCATCAACGACGCGGATGGCTTGGGTCAGTCCAGCATTCATTTCGTGAATGAAGACTCGCTGCTTTACTTCAAGAACGTCGGCGGGAACGTTGCATTCGACAACCAGCTCCTTGGAAACGGCACGGTTCGTGCGGATGGCAGCACCGTTCTGGTCGATGCCGACAATTCGGCATTTACGGGCACCTGGGAAATCGGGACAGGCAACGCCTATGACATGGCGGGTCAAAAGCTCGAAACCGCTGCCGGTGCGTCAACGCTTCGCTTTGAACAGCTGTCGGCATTGGGCGGAACAGCCGAAAACGGTTATGCCGACTTTGCAATCGGCGCAGGCTCGACGCTCGAGCTCGGCATTCAATCGAGCTACGAATTGATGCACGAAACCACGGGCGAGGGCGGGGTGACGATTGACGCAGGCGCCGATGAAAACGGTTCGCTCAACGTCGTCACGCTCAATTCGTCGTTTGCGCATACGGGGCTCACGCACGTGGTCTCGGGCGGCATTCGGAGTGCCGGCGACGAAACGGCGTCGGACGTCAGCGATGCAGAGGACGGATCCGCGCCTTCCGATGAGACGGTTGACAACATTGAGGCGGCGTCGGCGCAGGCAGAAGATGGCGCCGAGGAGAGTGCAGGGAACGCAGAGTCCCCAGCAGCACGCCGCACGACGATCCAAGGCGACTTGACGCTTGATGCCGGCACCTTCATGGAAGGCTTTGCAGGCGTCAAGGGAACTGTGACCAATGCCGGCACAATCTACGTCAATTGGAAGCGCTATGCCGACGAAGCGCTCGGCGAATCGCCTTCAACGGTCTATGACGAAGCCACGGCCAATACGCTCCACATTGCGGGCAACTATGTCGGTCAAGACGGCACGCTCGTCTTCAATGGCGCGCTTGCGGGCGATGATTCGCCCGTCGACACGATCGAAATTGCAGGGAATGCATCGGGCACCGGCAAGGTGCAGGTCCACAATCTGGGCGGCAAAGGCGATCTCACGAGCCCCTACGGCATAACGCTTGTTACGGTCGAAGGCGACTCGACGCTCTCGCTCAGTCAGGACGGCCGCATTGTCGCGGGCGCGTACGACTATGTGCTTTTGCGCGATCCGGACAGCCGACGCTTCTATCTGCAGAGCACGGCAGGCGAGTATCCGATCTCGCCCGAGGCGCCGATCGGTCCGCTTGTGCGTCCGGAAGCAGGTGCTTACATGTCTGCCGCCATGGCAGCGAATTTGGCCGAAATGCGTCTGCACGACCGCGCCGGAGAATCGCACTACGTCGATCCGCTTTCGGGCGAAGTGAAGGAAACGAGCATGTGGCTGCGCCAGACGGCGTCGCACACGCATTTCCGCAGCGCCGGCGAAACGCTTCTCACGCACATGACGGGCGGCGTGACGCAGATCGGCGGCGACATCATTCGCCGCTCGGGTGATGGCGACCTGCGCGCGAATCTCGGTCTCTTCGGTTCGGCGCTCTATGCAAAGAGCTCAACGCGCAGCACGCTCTCGAGCCATTCGGCGGATACAAGCACGGACGGGTATTCGGTTGGGCTTTATGCAACGCTGTTCAACGGGCAAGGCAAGCGCCTTGATTCGGGTGGCTATCTTGACCTCTGGGCGCAGTATGCATGGCTCGATCACGAAATTCGTCCGAAGGAGCTCGCCACCGAAGAACTCGATGCCGACGGCATCGTCGCTTCTGTTGAGGCGGGTTGGACCTTCCATCTCGGCACAACCGCCCGAGGCACGAGTCATGCGGTCGACTGGTCGCTGCAGCCGCAGTTCCAGGCGATTTACGAAGGCGTCAAGCTCGATGAGCATGTGGAGGCCGAAGGCACGCGCGTCAAGATGACGGGAGAAGGCAACGTCAAGACGCGGCTCGGCTTCCGCCTGCAGGCGTCGCCTGAAACGGCGCTTGACGAACGCCGCGGCCAGGGCTTCCTTGAGTTCAACTGGATTCACAACACCAAAACGCTCGGCGTTGAAATGGACGGTGTTGAAGTGGAATCTGAAGGCATGAAGCATGCCGGTGAAGTCCGCTTCGGCCTGGAGGGCGAACTCTCGAAGAATCTTCATGGCTGGATTGCAGGCGGCTACCTCGCAGGCGGCAGCGGCTACCACGAAGAAACTGTGAATATCGGCTTGCAGTACCTCTGGTAAGCGTTTTTCGTCAAAGAAGGTCGGCGTCGCATTGAACGGCGTCGACCGTGTTTTTTCAGCAAATGCCAGGTTCCTGGATATTTACGCTGCTTATGCGACTCTCATCTCCGTGTACATAGCTGACCCCTTGAATATGGTTGCACATTCAAATCTAAAGGATTTATCGCATAAAAACTTTTTCGACCGAGAAGCAAAACAATTAGATCGAAAGCATGTACGACAAGTATCGATAGACATCCCGATCGCATGCATTCCAAATTGTTGCGTCAACTTTGACGGGGACTGAAGCTGAGTCGTTTTAAGAGGCGGATTAAATATAAGGAAATATATTTAAAATAAAACCCGAATAATATCCATATTAAATAAATCTAATCATTATTAACCGAATAATTAAAGGGTATTAATGCCTGTTTTAAAGAAACAACGAAGTCTTTTTATATCGTAAACCCTAAACACTTTCCATAATGGCTTTAATTAAATTGAAAATGGCGGTTTACAGGTTATTGCAAGAAGATATTAGGGTTGAAACGGGGCTCTAAGATAAGGCAATTAGATTGATTTTCAAGTAAAAATAGTTATCTTCGAAAGTAATGGCGAAGCTGGGTTTTCAGTTAATAGAGTTGCGTCATTTTTGAAAATCGTTGCGCTTTTAAAAGGTTGTGAGCGTCTGGTCTCTGGAAGGGATTCCGAGGCCAGATTGCGAACAGCGTAAAGACCAACGGAAGGCGTTGCTTCTCAGCAGATGTAATGGTGCGATTCCTATGCTTCGCTTGCGCATTTTTTAGCTGAATTTCAGGACCGTTGCTTAGTCGGTTGAAGTGACCGTTTCACCGACAGAAAGCACGATCAGAGAAACAATTCATTGAATAACAACCATGCATAAAATAAAAATGACTGCAAAGAAACCTATTCCTCATCGTACAACCCATCGTTTTGTCCGTAAAACAGTTCTTTTGTCTGCAGCTATGGTTTCAGCGCTTGGCGTTATCGCTGCGCAGACGGCGGTTGCTGGAAAACCGTTTGTTGTGCCTGGCGAAAATGCTACGGGAGAAGACGGCTGGGCTTCAGTTAATTTGACATTAAAGCCTACTGCGATTAATAAAAATTCTTGGGCCGAAGCGACAACAAATGAAGGCAAAGAAGCCTTTTTTCAACTTGATGGAGATAACTCAAGTTTAGTTTTTATAGATTGGTGGAAGTCTTCTTCTTCAAGCGATTATTTTGACCTTAGTAGAACAGATGCTAATAAGGATATTCCTGGGCATCAAAATGCACAAATAACAATTACAACAGGCAAAGATAACGCCTTTAATATCGGGTGGGATTTTGCAAATTTTAAATCAGATAATCAGCAAAATTTGCCTTTTTTCGCTAACTTTAGAAACTACGAAATCACTAATACTAGTGCGGATAGATACATAAAGCATTTTATTTTTGATGATGTATCTGGTTCTAATAGAATTAATATCGTTACGAAAAACTCAATTGTAACACAGGATAATAGTGGGAACAGTCAAGCAAGAATAGGACTTTCATTAGCGAATAAAAGAGGTTGGATTACCTTTGAAGATAGTGCCTATCTTATCAGTGATTTCTATTTTGATTATTCCGATCAGACGATTCAAACCGCCAAGGCAAATTCGGATGAAGAATATATAGCAGCAGGCGTTTATACGGCATTTGGGGCTTCGAAGAAATATGAACTTTACAAAGACATTTTCAAGCAAGAAAATAGACAATTAACTGCTGAATTCCTAAATCGAGAAGACATATCGAAATATGGTCTGATTGAATTTAAGCAGCATTCAGTCATTAGTGTAACCGCCACAGATAAAATTCAAAAAAATGAACCTTTTATCTTAAACGAGGTTTTCGGCGTTTTCTCGAATGAAGGCGGAACCGTAGATTTTCAAAATGGTGCAGATATTCTCGTGAAAGGGCGAGACAATCACCGGCTCGTCAGTGCCATCGCAGCTGCTTCAACCCTGGGTGTCTTAGATCCGCTCAAGCAAGGTACTATCAGCGTTAAGACAGATTCGGCAGAAGTAAAGCCAACAAGAATTTGGAGTTGGTCAGACAATTATCGAGGTGATAATCCCTTCGTTGTCGGTGGAAATGAATCGCTATTTAAGGAGGGAGAAAAAGCTGGGCTATCCGAAGAATTCTTTGCGGATCTCGATACTGCATTAAAGGATTATTTATCTGATGCCACTTCACGAAAGGATAACGGACGAATCCAGAATCTTCGTTCAGCTGTTATTTCTGCACATGGTTCGACTGTAACCTTAAGTGATGAAGGTCAAAAGGGTTGGTTCGATATTCGCGGTGATATCTTGGCAGGTATTAAAAACGGAGATAATGCCAAATCAAATACTTTATCAAATAATATTGGTGAAAGTGCAAATTCTGCCGGTAAAGTAGCAAGAAGTTATGTTGAAGTTGTTTGAACTAACTCGCAATCAACATTGGTTGGCAATATTTACGAACGTCACCGAGTTACAGAGAACGAGGTTTTGTTTGTTAATAATGGAGAGAATCAAAATTTATATAAAGATGAGGAAAGTTTTAAAGCATGGCATGACTACCAGTATAAGCAAGAAAAACAATCTCTAGGCGGCAATGCCAACATCGTTTTAAGCAACGGCGCTACGTGGTATCCGGTAAAAACCTGGTGCGGTTGGAATTTCGACGTAATGTCAGATGGCTTCTTTACAGGCAGCGGAAACAACATTACACCCAATGAAAAATATGAGTTGCTTGACAAGTCAGACCAATACAACCTGCATGTCTGGAATGACGAAGGAACTGGTTATGAAAAGGTCAATAATACTTGGAAAAAAATTCAAAAGGAACAGATCGAAATAAACAGCGATGATAATCAAAATGATGTAATGCCAGTTGATAAAGATCGCATTAACGATCTGAATCTCGTTGCTGAATTTGAAAAAAAAGGGGGCATTCCCTACCAAGACGAAAAGACCGACGACTATACAACTGTCGACAACGGCATTTATCACCTCACGTTGAATGGCGGCGTCGTGGATCTCTCATACCTGCGCAAGGATTTCCTGATGAATTCAGCGCAGACGGATCTGGGCGCGACGGCTGCGGACGTGACAAATACTGGTTCGCAAAGCACGCTCGAACTTGATGGCGTCAAGAAGTTCCGCATTCAGGCTCTCTCCGGGAGCGGCGGCACGATCAACATGTACGCCAAGGATCAGGCCAATCACGACCTCGTGATCATCGACGAGATGCGTGACCATGAAAACAAGCCGGTGGATGGACAATTCGACCTCAACCTCGCCTTCTGGAACACGCTTGACAAGAATGGCGAACAAACGGTTGTTGAGAACCTCAGCGTCGATCCGAATGATCCGCGGACTTTCGTCCACGTGGCACGCGTGCCTGAGAACGTCGTCGTTCATGCTGCGTCCTACGGGCCCGGCCGCACGACCTACACGTACTACCGCGTCGAAAAGGATGAAAAGAACGCCGGTGAAAATCAAACAGAATACGGCGAAGGTTCGTGGACCTATCTGCAGCAGCAGGATTGGCACGAAAAGAACGTCAACTGGTTCATCACCGATGCGGGCACGAGCGAGAGCGATCCGGCTGTTGTCGGCACGAGCGTCTTCGGCGCCAACCTCGGCTATCTGATGGCGACGGCCATGGAAACGATGCGCGACCGTCGCGGCGAAGCCGTCTACAACGGCTCGCAGGACGACGGCTGGTGGATCCGCTACACGCACAACAACTTCGGCATGGACGACTTCGACGCCGAAACGGACGGCTTCCAGATGGGCTATGAATATGCCGAAAGCACGGAAGACGGCCGCGTCATGAAGGGTCTTGCGCTCGACGTGGCGCGCGCGGATGTCGACTACAGCATCGGCGACGGCAAGTCCGAAGCGAATCGCTACCGCTTGAGCGCTTACCGCACCTATCTTGCGGACAACGGCTTCTACCTCGACCTCGTCGGCCGCGCCGGCTGGTACGACGCCGACACCGACCTCGTCTAT
>CALXEX010000069.1 GCA_944387445.1 uncultured Clostridia bacterium
CAGCCACATTGGCTTCCAGAAGCTGCGCCTTGACGAAAAGGCCGGACTGATCGCCGTTCTCAAAGAAGGCTTCGTTATTGTCGACGCCATACCAGCCTGTCGCTGCTCCGTTCTGAAGCGACTGCGAAACCAGGTTCTTATACGGATCCGGCTGATCATTCTCGGGAAGGCTCAAGTTAACAGATGAATTTTCATTTTTAACGACGCGATTTGCCTTGATGATGGTCGCTACGACGCCGTCGTCCTGCAGGAGCAGGCTGAAGTCGTTGATGTTGCCGAGACCGCTCAACTGAAGCGTATTCTGGCCCTCGATCGTGAGAATGCCGCTGCTGTTGACCTCGTCCGCCATGTCGATCCAGCCGGAACTGTAGTAGCTGCCGGAATCGTCAGACACGATGGCGCCCGCCGCCAGTGTAGAGCCCGAGAGCGTAAGGTTGGCGAGCGTGGTGCGCCCTCCAGAGAGGTCCAGACGAGAGTCCTCTGTCATTTCAAGCGAAGCATTCGCCATGACGCGAGCGTTCGTCTGTTCGCGTTTATTGGTTTCTCTTCCCTCTGCGGCGTCACCCTGCATGCCGAAGATGCCGTTCGTTATCGAGAGCGTCCCCGTGAACGCCTCGTTCTCATCTTCTTTCAAATAAAGCGCCTGATCGTTGCCAGTGAATTGAACAAGACCTGCACCATCAAGCGCATTCTCCATCTTCCAGTCACCGTTGTTGGCTTCAATCACAAGCGTATCGTCCGAACCCTCGCTGCCGTCCGCGAGCTCGATGACGCCGGTGCCAAGGCTCAGAGAATTGCCAAGGGTAAGCTTTGAACCCCCTGTCACTATCGTACGGAAAGAGGATTCATCATTGTTCGCAACATTGTTGTCTGTCGAAACAGTGAGGGCCGAGCCGCCCGCAACGATGAGCTGCGCGGTGTCGTCGCCCAAGATGTGCCCGAGGATCTTGTTGTCAGCAAGTTCACGTGGTCCCTCATCAAAGCCACCCGCTATAGTGAGCTTCGAGCCATTCTTCAGATTGATGGCGCCGTCTTTTCCGACATGGATGGTTCCGATGGCTTGTTCGACACCGTTCGAAGAATCTTCACCGATCTGCAGGGTGCCCGATTCTGTCGTCACATTGGAAACATAGCCGTACCGCGTTCCTGAACCGTCATCTTCGGACAAGCCGCCGCCCAGCGCGCCGCTCGCAGCAACAATGAGCGTAGCTTTGCCGCCTATTGTCGCCTTGCCCGTGATGTCGTTTTCAGGATTCGAAAGTCGAACGGTTTCCTCGCCAATGACTTCAATCGAACCAATGCCTTCCGGATGATTTTCAGTCTCTTCACGCGGATCATTCGGATGTTCCGTCAGGCGAGCTGAGAGCGTGTTGTCATCGCCCGAAGCAAGCTTGAGCGTGTTTCCACCGTACACCCAGATTTCCTGCAAGCCGAAATTCACGCCAAAGCCTGTGTTGTCCGTACTGAGGCCCAGGTTGTAGTAACCTGTCGCGACTTCTTTGCCATCCTGTTCGATAACGGCGCTGTAGGGATTGGAAGGATCAACAAGTTCGTTTTTGCTATTCAAGAGCTGCAAATTGAATCCAGCGAGGCTGCCTTCGATCTTGCCTGAAGTTCCCTTAGTCAAAAGACCGAGGTAATAGATGACATTGCCGTTGTCCTGATCAAGGAGCGGGAGTTCGCCAATGCCCTCAACTTCGGTCTCAGCATTCTTGATCGAATTTTCAACATTGCCTAGATCAACAGCAACGACCCCTGTACTTGTCGAATCAAATTCGAAGGAATCAGCATAAATAACGTTTTTGGCTTTGCCATTGGCCGTCCACTGATTTTTGAATGCCGCATAGTCGAGCAGAACATTCTTTCCGACCGTTTCAAAACCGTCAAACTGAATATTTTCGGCATTGAAGTCACCGACAGATTTGTCATTCAAAACAAGCGTGACGTCTTTAAGAATGCCTTTATTGCGGCTTTCGACTTCAGATTTATTATCGACATCAGCGAATCCAATTCGAATATTCGTAAGATCCAGACGACCGGTGAACGAAGTGTCTTCGTCTTTATTTTGACCCTCAGCAAAAACAAAGCTTTCCTGGCGCGAGTCATGCTGAACAACCGCAAGCGTGCCAGCGCCTCGTAAAAGCTGTTGCTTGTCAGCAAGCTGCCAGTCGCTGCTTACGTTCATCGTGAGCTTGCCGCCTTCATCGATCGTGAAATTGCCCGAACCCGCGAAGTTGCGTCCGTCGTTTTCGGCGTTGCCCATATCGACGTCGGCACCCGTTCGAACAATCACGCCGCCCGTGAACGAATTGTCTTTGTCATCGCCCAAAACAGTCACGTTGGTGCCGCTCCAAAATTCCATGGAGCCAGACCCCAACACGGTGTTGTCGAAGATATTGTTCGTCCCCGTCAGTGCAAGCACTAACTGATCGTCATTGTTGACAAGATATACGCTCCCTGAACCAAGGGCATCAGCTGATCCTGCAATTAAGCGAGCTGTTCCTTCTGTTTCAACCGTTCCGACCTGAAATGCAACAGCCGTATTCAAATCTGCATCTTGATTGATGTAAAGATCCGATTCTTTCAGCTCTAATGTGCCCGAACCGCGAATCTTTCCAACCGCACTGTCGCTTAGTCCCGCAATGCTGAGATTACCTGATTCTCCAAAATCAATGATGCCGCCAATCTTACGAAGGCTTTGATCGATTGAGTTTTCGATTGAGATGTTACTTTTTGGCGAAACAGAGCCGATCGTCTGCGACTTGCCATTCAAATCGAGAACACTCGACTCGCCGACAAGAATGACGCTCGACGTAAAGCCCGTTTGCTTCAAATCGTTTTCGTTACGCGAACCAAGTGCATCATTCGCCCCGAGCGTCAAATGCGCGCCATCCAGATTAGTCGTAGAACTGGTGAAATGATTCTGAGTG